>DATMSC010000222.1:0-7405 GCA_035565595.1 Longimicrobiales bacterium
CGCCGGAGGTCACCGAGCCGGTGCCCGGTGCCGAAGAGCCAGAAGGCGCGCTCCCGGAAGAGGAGGTCGACGCGCGCGTCCGGGGTGCCCGGATCTACGAGGGGGTCGAGCCCGGCCGGGGCGACGCTGCTGGCGCGCAGATCGTTGAGGATCGTGAGCCAGCTCGGATCGTTGTTGCGGAGCGCCGCCTCGGCCTCGATCAGGCGCGCCTCGATCCCGTTAGCGATCGCCATCGTCGCGGTGGTGCTGTTGTACTTGGTCGCGACGTACAGCATCGTGGTGTTGTCGCGCGCCAAGCCGAGGGCGGTCACCTGCACGCGCGGATCGTTCGCCGAGACGAAGTCGAGCCCGACACCGGCCTCGTTGTCCGCGACGCTCTGGTTGTTGGCCGTCGCCGAGGTGGAGCGGGTGAACCGGAGCCGGTTCGTCTTACCCGGGCTCGCGCCGTATTCGCCGTTGAAGACGAATTCGGTCGGCACCCCCTGGACCGCCTGGGCGGCCTTATCGAATTCGCCAAGCCCGAGGTAGGCGCGGCCGAGGGTGACCTTGGCGAAGTGGAGGAAGCGAGCGCTGTCGGCCGCCGCGGCGACCGCGGAGTCGAGCTCGGCGACCGCCTTGGCGAAGACCTGGTCGGTGGTCAGCGGCGGTCCGAAGACCGGCTTGTCCCAATCGAACTCGTGGATGGCGAAGCCGGAGCAGACCTGCTCGCCGAGGGCGACCATGGTGTACCCCCGGACGGCGCGGAGCTGGCCGATATAGGGGCGCTGCGCGGCGGAGCCGTGCCGTAGGTACCAGTTGAGCGCGTGGGTCGCGGCCATACGGGCTTCCTGCCACGAGTCGTAGACCGAAGTGGAGAGCCGGTTCCCCTCGGGGGTCCGCAGCTGCCGCACGTCGATCAGGTACGGGGCCCAGGAGCTCGCGCCGCTGAGTACGTTTGCCGACGGGAATGCGAAGAACTCATCGGCCAGCATCCCCGAGTACCAGGCTCCGTAGCTCGCCGCGGCGAAGAGGGAGGTGACCGCCTCGGCGCGGAGCAGATCTGCGCCGATGGGGTTGGCGATATCGGATTCCTCGATCACCGTCGGGTCGTTCACGTCCAGGAGGTCGCACGCTCCGGCGGTGAGAGGTAGCAGGGCGAACGCCAGGGCTCGCCATATCTTTGACTTCATCATCATTCAGAATCCTCAGAAGCCGACGTCGAACCGCAGGACCCAGTCGCGGGACTGCGGGATGTTGTCTGCGTACGTACCGTAGTTACCCGCGAAGCGGCCGTGCTCCGGATCGAAACCGCTGTAGTCGGTCCAAATCGCGAGGTTCCTGCCGGAGAGCGTCAGCGATGCAGTGCTGAGGCGCAGCGGCCGGAGCCACTTCTCGGGGAAGTCGACGGAGACCGAGACCTCGCCCAAGCGGGTGTAGTCACCCTTGTCCATGATGAAGTACCCGGTGCTCACGCCCTTGTACATGGCGATGATCTCGGCCTGCTGTGCCAGCGGCGTGTTCTGCCAGTCGACCGCGGCACGCGAGTAGCCACCGAGGTCCATGCGCATCCGGAGATAGTTCCAGACGGTGAAGTCGGCGCGGCGGTCGAAGAGCGCCGAAACGCGGACCCGCTGGTTGAAGAGGCCGAGGGTGGCGGTGAGCGCCTGCGAGGTACGCGGCGAGCCCTCGCCGAGGTACTCGGGGGTATCGCCCATGATCACCTCGTCAGACTCCAGCCGGCCGTTCCCGTTCTTGTCCTCGTAAGAGGCGATCGGGAGGCGGAACCGGGCGCCGATCGGGTAGCCCTCGACGAGGCCGCCGTAGACGTCCTTCTTCTCCGGGGCGCTCCCGCGGTCGATCAGCTTGGTCTGGTTGGTGGCGTGGGTGAAGGTGAGGTCCAGGTTCGCCAGCTGGGATTCGATCACCCGAGCGTTGATCAGGGCCTCCATACCGCGACCGGTGCTGTAACCGACGTTGATCCAGCGGGAGCCCATCCCGGCGGGCATCTCGACCGACCGGATCTGGTCGAAGATCTGGCGGTAGTTCCAGGTCAGGTCGACGCGGAGCCGGCCCTCGAAGGCGCTCGCATCGAAGCCGAACTCGTGCTCACGCACCCGCTCCGGCTTGAGATCCGGGCTCGGGATCTTGCCGATCGTGAGCTTGTGGATCGTCTGGCCATCGAGGAGTGCCTGCCCGGAGTTGAAGGTGAAGCGCCGCATGTCGGGGCGCGGCTGCTGCCCGGAGGCACCGAAGGCGTAGCGCAGACGGAGGTTGTCCAGCGCGGGGATCTGCGGCATGAACGGCTCCTCCGAGAGCACCCAGGAGAGCCCGGCCTTCGGGTAGATCGCCGCGGTGTAGTCGTTACCGAAGGAGCTCGCGCCGTCGGCGCGGAGCGCGCCGGTCACGAAGATCCGGTCGTTGATCCCGACCATCTGCTCGACGTAGGACCCGAGCGTGACGGTCTCGTAGTACGCCTGGTAGATACGGTACGCATCGGCGGCGTCGGTAACGGAGGTCCCACCCGGCCGGAGATTGGTACCGACGGTGATGATCCGGTCGCGATGGGTACGGACGTACTGGGCGCCGACCGAGGTGCGGTAGCTGAGGTTACCGCGACGGAAGCTGGCGGTCGCACCGAGCTCGCCGGTGGTGTTCACGGAGCGGACCCGCTCGTCGCCGGCCTCACCCTTGTATCCCTCCCAGGCATCGCGCATCCCCAAGCTGTAGCGATGCGTGTTGGGGATGTCGATCCCGACGAGGGCGCGGGTGCTGAGCCACTCCAGCGGCCGCCATTCGGTGCTCACCCTACCGAAGAAGCGGTTGGTCCACTCGACCGAGCTCTTCGAGAAGGCGCGCAGCGGGCTGGCGCCATCCGCGTAGCCGTACTCCGCGTTCGGGTCAACCTGGCTGTAGATGACGTTGTAGGGGTTACCAGCCTGGAGCTGCCGGACCTCATTGTTCGTGTAACCCGCGTTGAACCGGACGGTCGCCTTGGAACCGAGGTTCGCGGTCACGTTCGCCATGAGGTTGATCTTGTTGAGCGTGTTCGGCTCCAGCTGCCACTTCTGAATGTTGCCGTTGGTCTGCTCCTTGAGGACGTCGACCAGCGCGACCGGCATGCGCACCGGGCCCTTGGCGTCCTCGACATCGGCCGAGAAGTAGTAGCGCAGCGTCTCGGTGCCGCCGGAGACGTTGGCGCCGTACTGCCAGGTCGGCTTGGAGCCGAAGATGGTCAACTCTTCGTTGTTGAGGGGGTTGGGGATGATCGTCACACTATCCTGCTGGGCGCAGCTCCCGATCGCCAGCATGTAGAGGGTACAGTTGACGTTCGGGTTGGGACCCCACCCCCAGTAGGCGCCGGGGTACTCGCGCTTCGGCATCTCCTTGTACCCGGCGCGGACGTAGGCCCGCCAACGCGCCGGTCCGGGCCGGCCCGCCTTGGTGGTGATGACGATCACGCCGTTGACCGCGTCGGTCCCGTAGAGGGTCGCCGCCGACGGCCCCTTGACCACCTCGATCGACTCGATGTCGTTCGGGTTGAGGTCGTTGATCCGGCTCGTCTGCTCGAAGTTGAAGGTCGCGTAACCCGAGGGGTTGTTGGTGGTGGTGATGATCCCGCTCGAGTAGCGCACCCCGTCGATGATCACGATCGGCTCGGTGCTGAGCTCGGCCGACGTCGGGGCGCGGACCCTCATGTTGACCTCACCGCCGACCGTACCGGAGGCCTGGAAGATCTGGAGCCCCGGGACGCGGGCCTTGAGGAGGTCGGTGACCGTCGCGATCGGCGCGGCCTTCACGAGCGAATCCGCGTTGATCCGGCCGACCGAGTGGCCGAGCTCGCGGATCCGCTGCTCACCGGTGACGGTGGCCACGATCTCGTCGAGCTGCGTCGGGGTGCTCTGCAGGGTGAAGTCGGCGGTGACCGTCTTGTCATCCTGGACGGTGATCGCCTGGCTGGCCGAGGCGTAGCCGATCCGGCGGACACGCAGGGTGTAGGCGCCGGGCTTCACACCGGTCAGGAGGAAGCGCCCCTCACGGTTGGTGATCGTACGCCAGTTGGTGCCATCCAGCCAGATGTCGGCTGCCGCGATCGCCTCGCCCGTGGCAGCGTCGGTCACCCGGCCCGTGACCGAGCCGGCGACGGCGGAGGCACTAACTACAGCGACCGGACGATCCGTCTTCTGCGGAGCGCCGGCCGGACTACGATGCTGCGAGACTGCCGTGGTATTCTGCAGCGCGCTCGTCTGTGCGCTAGCTGACGTCGGACAGACGACTGCTGCGCCGACGAGCAGCATGCACAGACGTCGCGCGATTCCGGATATCATTGGTTCGAACCTCCGTAATGGAACTTCCGCTTCAGTGCGGGCCTTCCGATCCCAGCAGAGGTGCTCGTGCTCGGGTCTCCCGGAACGGACCCCTAGACCGCACCGCCGCAGCGTACCACCTCTGCGGAGCGGTGTGATCCGGTGCGCGATAGGCCCAAGGCGGCCTGCCGGCGCACGTCAGCGCCATACGTACCCGTGGCGCAACTCTACTTTCTTAGAGTCGGGGAACGATCAGAGAGGGGTACTACCGAATACGCGAAACGTCCTGCCTACGATATGATACAGCACGCCGCCACGGCTACCGTGGCCGTGGCAACACGCGAGAAGAGCACCTTTGCTGAACCCGTGCAGTGAAAATGGGATGCAACATGGAGTTCTGTCAATGCCCCCCACGCAAAGGGGTTAGAGGGGCGACGTCGCCCCTACCGGCTCCCCCCGCTCCGGGACGAGGTCGACACGGATGAAGTTCGCCGGGTCGAGGTAACGCTTGGCGGCGTCGCGTATCGCGTCGATCGACTCGGTGGTACCCGGCGGCGTCCCCGTCCTGCCGATCTCGTCGAGGTCCCAGCCGTAGCGGTCGTAGTTCATCAGCTGCATCAGCCAGAACTGGTTGTCGCGCAGCCTCACCTCGCGCGAGCGCCTCTGCATCTCCCTGATCTTCTCGATCTCGGCGGGTGTGGGCCCGGCGCGCTGGATGCTCTCGATCTCGGCGAAGACGACGTCGACCAGTTCGTCGAGCCGGTCGGGATCGGCGCTGAAGCCGATCGAGACGCGATACTCCGGGCGTGGGTCGCGCGTCCCGGATACGCCGACCCGGACGCCGTAGGTACCGCCGAGATCCTCGCGCAGCTTCTCGCGCAGCCGGAGCTGGAGCAGGTCGCGGAGGTCCTCGAGGCGGGCGAGGTTGCCGCGCTCGAAGGCGAAGGCGCCGGTGAACACGAGCTGGACGGTGCCCTTCGGCTCGAGCCCTTTGCGGACGACCTTACGCACCACGCCATCGGGTGGTCTTATCCCTAGATCGCGCCAACTCTCGACCCGGCTGGCGGCGGGGAGCCCGCCGAGGTAGCGCTCGACGTACGGCCGGATAGTTTCCGGCTCGAAGCTGCCGACGAGGTAGAAGGTGAAGTCGCTCGCATCGCCGAAGCGGTCGCGGTAGATCGCGAAGGCGCGGTCGATGTCCAGCCGCTCGAGGTCCGCGGTGGTGAGGGGGCGCGCGCGGGGGTGGTCCTGGGTGAGGACGGCGCGCAGCGTATCTTGCAGGTGCCACTCGGGGCTCGAGCCGCGGTTCTCGAAGAGCGTCCGCGCGCGGGTCCGATACGCCTCGATCGCGGTGCTGTCGAGCCGCGGTGCGGTCAGTTTGAGATAGGTGAGCTGGAACAGCAGCTCGAGGTCTTGGCGCGACGACGCGCCGGAGACGACCTCGGCGAGTGGTTCGAGCGAGGTGCCGACGCTGACGTGGGTCCCGGCGAGGCGCTTCTGGAGGTCGAGGGTGCTGAGGGAGCCGACGCCGCCGGCCTGCACGATCGCGATCGTGAGGAGCGCGGTGACGTAATCCTCGTCCGGGTAGAGCGAGGTGCCGCCGGGGCTGCGGCCGGCGAGGAGGACCAGGTCTTCCTGGAAGTCGGTCGGCTTGAGGAGGACGCGCACGCCGTTGGCGAGCCGCCACTCGCGCACGCCGGAGCCGGGGTACTCACGCTCCGCGACGATCGGGGCGGGCGCGGGGGGCTCGGCGACGAGAGGGGCGTCGGAGACGACGTCGTCGTATGGCTCCGTGGGCTGACCCCTGACCGACCGTACGACGGCCGCCAGCGACTCCTCGGCGGGGAGCGCCACCCCTGCCTTGGCCGGTACGCTGACGGTGATCACGCAGTCGGCGGGATCGAGCCATTCGGCGATGACGGCGCGGAGCTCGTCGGCGGTGATCCCGGGGAGGAGCCGCCGGTAGAGGTCGTACTCGGTGGCGACGTCGATGAGCGCGCCGCCGTAGAGGAAGTGGCTGACGTACTCGGCCGCGAAGCTCGCGGAGGTGGTCTTCTCGCGTTCGGCGTAACGCTGTTCGGTCATCCTGAGCAGCTCCGCCTTCTTCCGTTCGAGCTCCGGGGCGCCGACGCCGTGTTGGGCGATCCGCTCCAGCTCGGTGAAGACCAGGCGCAGCCCCGCCTCGACGGCCGTGTCGGGGACGGTCGCGGTGAGGACGAGCGCGTCGAGCGGGCGCATGTAGCGGCCCTGGAAGCTGTGCACATCAAGGAGCGGCGCGTCGGGCAGGCGGGTCAGCTCGATGAGCCGATCGGTCAGGACCGAGCCGGCGAGGAACTCGATGAGCCAGCGACGATAGGAAGCGGTCGTGCCGGTCGGCCGGGCCGGGATCTTCTTGGTGATCGAGATCGTCGAGTTGGTCAGCTCGGGGTCGGCGGCGACCGAGAAGATGGTCTCGGCGTGGCCGGGGACCGGGTAGACGCTCCGCTCGCGGGGCGCGGCGGCGGGCGGGATCGTGCCGAAGCGCGCCCTGATCTTCGCCTCCATCTCCCGGGGGTCGACATCGCCCACGACGACGACGGCCATGAGGTCGGGGCGGTACCAGTCGCGGTAGAAGCGTCGGAGCGCGTCGAGGCCGAAGCGGTCGAGCGATTCGCGGGTCCCGATCGGGAGGCGCTCGGTGTAGCGCGAGCCGTGGAGGAGGCGCGGGAGGTGGACCTGCCGGACCCGCGCGCCGGCGCCCTGCTGGAGCCGCCACTCTTCGACGACGACGCCGCGCTCCTTCTCGACCTCGCCGGGGTCGAAGGTGATCCCGCGCGCCCAGTCCTCGAGGATCTGGAGCCCGGTATCGACCACCCCCGGTGTGTCGGTGGGGAGGGTGAGCATGTAGACGGTCTCGTCGTAGGAGACGTAGGCGTTCACGTCGGGGCCGAAGCGCATCCCCACGGATTCGAGGTAATGCACCAGCTCGTTGCCGGTGAAGTGGGTAGTCCCGTTGAAGGCCATGTGCTCGACCATGTGGGCGAGCCCGAGCTGGTCGTCGTCCTCGAGGATCGAGCCGACGTCGAGGGCGAGGCGAAGCTCGACGCGGTGGCGGGGCTCGTGGTTGGCGCGGATATAGTAGC
>DATMSC010000223.1:0-2496 GCA_035565595.1 Longimicrobiales bacterium
CGAGGTGCGCGGTGCCGCCGGGGAGGGCGGTGCGGCGCATCCCTTCACGCAGCCATTCGAGCGTTTCTCGGGAGAGGTGGAGATCGAGCCGCTCGCCGGCCACGAGCGCGGAATCCATGACCAGCCGCGGCGGCGGTGCCGTGCCGTCGGCGGCGAGCGCGGCGAAGAACTGGGCCATGCGGAGTACGGTCTGGTCGTTCGCGCCCTGCCCGATGGCCAGACTGAGGACTTCCGTGGGCGTGGCGGCCCACCCCCAGCGGCGGCGGTACCATTCTCCGGCGTCCGTGGGGTAGATCCCCGCGACCTCGTCCGGGAGATCGACGCCCGTGCGTTCGATGAAACCCAGCCGGCTGGTAACGTCCAGGAAACGCTCGAGTCCGATACGGATGCCGACCTGGTAGAAGAAGACGTTGCAAGACTTCGCGATCGCGTCCAGCAGCGTGACGCTGCCGTGCCCGCTCGCGTTCCAGCACCGGAAGTACCGGTTGCCGTACGACATTCCGCCCCTGCACGGAATCGGCATGAATTCGTCCGGCTCGATCACGCCGAGCTCGAGGCCGACGGCGGCCGTCGCCAGCTTGTACGTGGAACCGGGTGGGTAACGGCCGGCGATGGCGCGCGGGAGGAGCGGCCGCCCGGGGTCCTGCGTCAGCTCGCGCCAGCGCTGGGCCGAGATGCCGCCGACGAAGTCGTTCGGATCGAAGGTCGGTGCCGAATACATGGCGAGGATGTGGCCCGTACGAGGCTCGAGCACGACGACGGCCCCACGCATGCTGTCCGGGAAGACTTCGTGCAGGAACTCCTGCAGCCGCAGATCGATGGTGAGCCGGAGGGGCGACCCCGGTGTGGGCGGTATCTGCCGTTCGGGCGCGAAATCCCCTACCAGGCGGCCGAGCGCGTCCACCTCCACGTAACGCACGCCCGGATGGCCGCCCACCCGCAGCTCGTACTGGCGTTCGAGCCCGGCCTTCCCGATGTATTGCCCCTGCTCGTACTCCTCGAACTCGGGAAGCTCGAGCTCGCGCTCGCTGATCTCCGAGATGTATCCGACGATGTGCGCTACCGCCGGGCCGGCTGGATACGATCGCCGCGGCCCCGGCTCGATGAGTATCCCCGGGAAGCGGGCGCGCTGTTCCTCGATTGCGGAAATCTGCGCGAAGGTCAGGTCTGGCGAGACGACTAGCGGCTGGTGCGGCGAGCGACGGCGAGCGATGAGCGACTCCACCCGCGCGGAATCGAGATCCAGTATCGGCGCCAGCCGGACCAGCGTCGCGTGCAGGGAGTCGACCGGACCAGGCAGCAGCGACAGCGTGTAGCCGGGCACGCTCTCCGCCACGATCTCGCCGTTCCGGTCCAGCATAGCACCGCGAGGGGCAGGTATCGGAACGGGCCGGAGGCGGTTCGCATCGGACTGGAGCGAATACGCCGTGTTCTTCAGGACCTGGGTCTGGAAGAGGGTGGCGGCGAGCCATCCCAGGGCAAGGGTGAGGATCACGGTGGCGCCGGCAGAGCGCCGCCGCCGCGCGTGCATGTGAAAGAGCTGCATCGCCCCGTTACGTGCGTTCTGCACCGACGACCGCCCGTGGGTTATCGGGTACCAGACTGGCCGCCGCTCACAGGTCGGCGGCGATCATGCGATAGAATATCAGCGCAACCGCTCCCGTGACGGCTGCGTACGCAGCCGCGAGCGGTGCTTGGATCAGCAGGAACGCCAGCGCGGACTCCCGGAACTCGTGTCGCGCCAGCAGAAAGAACACCGCGTCGTACAGCCATTTGCCGACGAAGAGGTATGCAGCGATGAACAGCAGACTGTCACCAATGAACAGCTCGCGCGACTTGGCCGCCAGGAACGCGACCAGCGTCAGCGCCACCGTTGATGCGCCGAACGCCGTCAACGAGAGCGCGTCGCGCATGATCCCGAGCACGAATCCGACAGCCGCGGCGCCGGCGCCGGGGAGACGCCTCGCCGCCAGCAGCACCGCCACCGCCAGCAAGTCCGGCGCCGCCCGACCGAGTCCCAGCGCCAGGGTCAGCGTGAAATAGGCGACGACCAGGACGAGCAGGAAAGCCCAGAGCCGCCAACTGACCGGCGCCATCACTGAGTTCCCGCGTCGCTCGTCTGATCCTCCAGCGCACGTCGCGCCGTCAGCGTGTCGGTCGGATCGCTCTGTGGCGCGGCCTGCCAGAGTTGCGAAAGGTCGCCGGGCGACTGCGCGTCACCGCACCGCACGACGTACACGTGCGTTGCCGCCTCGGGCCGCATCGCCGGGCGGACGAGATAGCTCTTGCGCCAGCCGGTGTCCGCCTCTTCGATCCCCACGACCGTGCCCAGCGGAATGCCGCGGGGATGGTACGCGCCACGCCCCGAAGTCTGGATGCGCGTCCCGGGCTGGACGTCGCTGTGGAACGGCGCGTCGCGGAAGACCATGACGTCCTCCTCACGGAACTCGCCCCGCCTCGCCTCCACGATGCCGTAAACGTCACCGGTCGCCGTCA
>DATMSC010000224.1:0-2719 GCA_035565595.1 Longimicrobiales bacterium
TCCCGACGGTCCTTTTCGGGTGGATTGCATACCGCGCGTTCGCGGGCGAGATCACCCGCGCGGCGAGGGCCACGGCCGAACGCGCCGTCGCCCAGGCTGTCGCCATGTATCCGGACGAGGAGCAGAGCCTTGCCGTCGTAGCCAACCGGATCGGCGCCGAAGTCCTCCAGTACCACCGCGGTGAGTTGATCCTGGCCTCATCGCCGGAAGCCGTCGCGCTGGGACTGTACGATGCGTGGATGCCGGCGACGGTGTACAGCGCGCTCCGCTCCGGCGAGCAGCTCTCCGTCGTCGAGACTCGGGAGATCATCAACCACCCCTACCTCCTCGCCTATCGGCGCCTTGCCGCTACCGGAATTCTGGCGGTGCCGGTCTCGCTACGCTCCGGAGAAGCCGCGATCCGCCAGAACGAGCTGATGCACCTGGTCCTCTTCGCGATCCTCCTCGGGGGCATCCTGTCCCTGGCGTTGTCCGTTGCAGTGGGTCGCGCGTTGACCGAACCGATCGGACAGCTCCAGCGCGCGGCAGCGGCCGTGGGCGCCGGACGCCTCAATGTACGACTGCCGGAGCGACGGTCTGATGAGTTCGGCGATCTCTTTGCCTCGTTCAACCGGATGATCCAGAGACTGCGCCGGGCGAGGGCCCAGGAGATCCGGAGCGCGCGGGTGCTCGCATGGGGAGAAATGGCACGTCAGATCGCGCACGAGATCAAGAATCCGCTGACGCCGATCAAGCTGTCGGTCCAGCACCTCAAGCGTGCGTACCGCGACCAGCGCCCGGATTTCGGGGATGTCCTCGAGAGCAACGTGGATCACGTGCTGATGGAGATCGACAGGCTGTCGGCGGTGGCGCGGGCCTTTTCGCGCTACGGCGCTCCATCCAGTTCGGAGGATCCCCTCGAGCCCACCCCGGTCGACGACATCGTGCGCGAAGTCGTCGGGCTGTACCGCGCCGGGGAATCCGACATCCGATTCGAGTACGACGTCGGCCCCGATCTCCCCCCGGCACTCGCCCGCCCGGGCGAGTTGAAGGAAGTACTCTTTAACATCGTCGAGAACGCGCGAGACGCGGTGGACGCTGGCGGTAGCATCAGCGTTACCGCGAACGCCGCTGACGATCACATCGAGGTGGTGGTGTCGGACGACGGCCACGGCATCGAACCGGGGATGCTCGACCGCATTTTCGAGCCGCATTTCTCCACGCGATCCACCGGCACCGGGCTTGGCCTCGCGATCGTGCGGAGACTCGTGGAGGGGTGGGGTGGACGAATCGAGGTCCAGAGCCTACCGGGTGACGGCACCACGATCAGGATCCGCATGAAACGCGCGGACCGGCCATGACGTCTCGCCGCGCGACAGCGGCGGGGCCGGGGAGGCCTCGTCGCTCCCGCATCCCGATGGAAACGCCCCCGGCCGCGTGAGCGGCCGGGGGCGATCGAAAATGTCGGCCAGTGCGCCGACTACCGGGTGCGATAGTTCACGATTCTCTCGAGACCATCCTGATCACGGACCACCACGCTCACGATGTCGCCGCGGTTCACATTGGCGGCTGCGCGGTCGAAATCCGCGGTCGAGCGGATGTCCACGCCGTTGAGCTTCACGAGCGTCTGCCCGCTGACGACTCCGGCGCGGGCGGCTGCGCTGCCCGGGATGACCTCGATCACGAGCGAATCCGAGTTGCCACGGCCGCGCGGAGCTGCGCGGAAGCCCAGGACCTCAGCCGCGTTCTGTGTCACCGGTCGTTGCGCCGTCTGCGATACCGGCGGGTCGAATTGACCGAGCGTGACCTGGACGTCGCGCCTCTGACCATCTCGGTACAGCGTCAGCGTCACGCGATCGCCCGGCTGGCGATAGGCCAGGTCCGTCTGGAGGTCCGTTGCGGTACGGATCGGATTGCCGTCGACGGCGACCACCACATCCCCCATCCGGACCCCGGCGGCTTCCGCCGGCGTGCCCTGCTGGACGCCCGTGATGTGCGCGCCGGCGATCGAAGGCAGGCCGTAGAGCTCGGCGTCCACGTCCGTCACCGCCTGGATCAGAACGCCGAGTCGCGGGCGGCGCACCGAGCCGTGTTCGATCAGGTCGCCGGCGATCCGCCGCGCGAGCCGAATCGGGATCGCGAAGCCATACCCGGCGTTCAGCCCATTGCGGCTCGCGATAGCCGAGTTGACCCCAACCACCCGTCCCATGAGATCCACGAGCGGTCCGCCGGAATTGCCCGGATTGATCGCCGCATCCGTCTGGATGAATGCTTCGAGCGGAGCGCCGCCCTCACCGCGGTCGATGATGTCGATCGAGCGGTTCTTCGCGCTGACGATCCCTGCCGTCACCGTGAAGTTGAGGCCAAGCGGGTTTCCCAGAGCGAGCACCCAGTCACCCACCAGCACCGCGTCGGAATCTCCAATTTCGGCCACCGGCAGGGTCTCTCCCGGCCGCGGTTCGATCTTGATGACCGCCACGTCGGTGTTCGGGTCGCGGCCAACCACGGTCGCGTCGTACACCCGCCCGTCATTCAATTGAACGGTGACGCTCGTCGCGTTCTCCACCACGTGGTTGTTGGTCATGATGTAGCCGCGAGGATCGAAGATGAAGCCGGAACCGCGGCTGGACTGCGGCTGCGCCTCGGGCAGGTCGAACCGGAACATGTCCTCGAACTCGGGCGGCAGGCCCGGTGGCAGCGTAGCCTGGCCCGAGCGCCCCTCGAGCTGCACGTCGATCGA
>DATMSC010000225.1:0-1910 GCA_035565595.1 Longimicrobiales bacterium
TCCGAGACCAGCTCGGCCCGCTTCATCACGCCCACAGCCGCGTTGTAGAACTCGGCGGTCACGCGCGACTCGCTCTTCGACTTTCCCCAGGCGATCATCCCGACGCCCGGGATCAGGATCACCGTCGGATCGGCCCCGCGCATGGCGGGTGAGTCGGGGTGCCGGCACTCCTGATAGTACGCGGCGTAGTCGGCCCGGTACGCGTCGAGCCCGGCGACGAGCCGCTCGCGGAGCGAGGCCACGTCACCGGTGCGCGGATCCCAGTCGACGAGGAGCGGCTTGATCCGGGTCCTCAGGAAGTGATCGGGGCAGGAGGTGCCCAGCTCGGCCAGGCGAGGCGCGTCGGCAGAGTTCACGAAGTCGAGGACGTCTCCGTCCGTCTGGACGGTGGCGATCATCTTCCGTTCCCGGCTGACCTGACCCCGAAGCCACGGGAGCAGCTCGACCAGGAGCGCGTCGCGCCGGTCGTCCGGGAGCGGATCGAAGCGCGCACCTCCGAAGACGGGGCGCGAGCCCGTCCGCTCCGCGAAGTACGCCTCCGCCCTGTCGATCAGCTCGAGCGTCAGGAGGTAGCACTCGCGGTCGTCGTCGGCCCAGTTGATGAGGCCGTGTTTGCCGAGGATCACGCCTTTCGCGCGCGGGTGCTCCCGGCAGATCCGCTCCAGCTCCAGCCCCAGCTCGAAGCCGGGTCGCTGCCAATCCGTCCAGATGACGTCGTCGCCATAGACCTCACGGGTCAGCGCCGGCCCATCCTTCGCCGTGGCGATAGCGATGCACGGGATCGGGTGCATGTGATCCACGTGGCGGTACGGGACGAAGGCATGGAGCGGCGTGTCGATGGACGGTGCGCGCGTGTTGAGGTTGAAGGTGCAGTGTGGATACATCCCGACCATCGCGTCTTCCGCCGGCGTCTTCGGCCCGCGCTCCCCGAATCGCGCGTATACCTCCTGGAGCGACCGGAGACGGTCCATGTAGAGCGACGAGAAGTGCTCGCGCCCGGCGGTACGCAGGTCGCCGCCGGAGCCCTTCACCCACAGCACCTCGACCTCCTCGCCGGTGATCGGGTCGCGTTCGAGCACTTTCGAGGAGGTGTTACCGCCGCCCGTGTTGGTGATGCGCGGGTCGCTCCCCAGGAGGTTCGATCTGTAGACGAGGCGCCCCAGCGCATCCAGGCGGCTGGCGACGGCGTCGTCCCAAAGGTTCCGGAAATATCTGATTTCGGTCGGCCGGCCTGCACCGCCGCGCGTGGTGTCGTTCATGATCATCCGATGAGAGTGGGCGATGGTTCCGGCGCATCATGGCGACCGGAGCTGCCGGTCGACATCGCCGGAATGTATTCCCGCAGCTCGACACTGGCGCGTACCACGTCGCGGATCGACCTGCCGGGCGGGAGATCGCCGAGTGTGCGGGCCTGGACGAGCAGGTTGCCGAGCGCGGTGGCCTCGGCCGGGCCCGCGACGACGCGGCGGAAGCAGGCGTTCGCCGTGAGCTGGCAGAGGAGCGCGTTCTTCGAGCCGCCACCGACAACGTGCAGCGTCTCGATGCGCTCACCCGTGACACGCTCCAGCTCGAGGAGCGCGACGGCATAGCTGACGGCCAGGCTCTCGAGGATCAGCCGCACCAACTCGCCCCGGGATCGCGGGAGCGATTGGCCGCGCTCGCGCAGGTACTCGAGCAGCCTCGCCTCCATGTCGCAACGGTCGTTGAATCGGGCGTCGTTCAGGTCCACCAGTGCCTGCGGAGGAGGAGCGGCGGCCGCCTCGACGAACAATGCGTCGTAGTCGATCGTCTCGCCCGCCTCACGCCACCCCCGCTCACACTCTTGGAGCACCCACAGGCCAGTCAGGTTCTTGAGGAACCGGACCGTACCGTCGAGACCTGCCTCGTTGGTGAAGTTCGCGGCGAGCGCG
>DATMSC010000226.1:0-8958 GCA_035565595.1 Longimicrobiales bacterium
AGCGGGCCTCGAATGCCGCACCGGCACGTAACACCGGCGCCATCAACGCGAAACCGGATGATACAGAGCGAAGACCCATGATCGACATCGTCCACTACCGCTTCGAACCCGGCCCGCTCGGAATCGTACTCCTCGCGAGCAGGGGAGGGGCGCTGGTCCGGCTCGACCTGATCGACGACGAGCGCGACGTCGCCATCAGGCGGGACTGGCGTCCTGACGACGGGCGGCTCGAGCACGCGGCCGTTCAGCTTCGCGAATACTTCAACGGCGAGCGCACGACCTTCGACCTCGACCTGTCACTCGAAGGCACCCCATTCCAGCAGAAGGTGTGGGCGGCGCTGCGCGAAATACCGTATGGCGAGACCATCAGCTACGGAGACCTGGCCGCCCGGCTGGGCCGGCCGGGAGCGGCGAGGGCCGTGGGTAACGCGAACGGCCGCAACCCCGTAGCCATCATCGTGCCGTGCCATCGCGTGATCGCGGCAGGTGGCGGGCTGGGCGGATACTCCGCCGGGCTCGAGCGCAAGCGGTTCCTGCTCGACCTCGAGGCGCGCGTTCGCGCCGGCCGTATCGCGATCGCGGCATGAGCATCGACAACGACGTCAGGAACCACCAGCGCACTTCCAGGTTCCTCCTCAGCCCCTTCGAGCAGCGGGTACTCCCCCGGCTCGCAGGAGCCCTACCGCGATGGGTCGTACCGGATCACCTGACGGGTCTGGGGCTGTTCGCATCGACGGCTGCCGGCTTCGCGTATTACATGACCCGGTACGCCGAAGGCTGGCTATGGGTGGTGAGCGCGATGCTCGTCGTGCAGTGGTTCGGGGACAGCCTGGACGGGACGCTGGCACGGACACGGAAGATCGAGCGGCCACGGTACGGATACTACCTGGACCACCTCACCGATGCGTATTCCACGCTCGTCATCGGCCTCGGGCTCGGGCTCTCGCCGTACATGCTCCTGTCCGTCGGGCTGGCGATCGTGATCGCCTACCTGCTGCTCTCGATCAACGTCTATCTCGAAACGTACGTTTTCGGGAAATTCAGCTTCAGCTACGGCATGCTCGGACCGACGGAGGTGCGCGTGATCCTGATCGCGCTGAACATCACTGCGCTGCTCTTCGGACCGCTACCGTTCCATCTCCTCGGCTTCGGGGCGACGGTATTCGATGTGGCGGGGTTGGGCGCCGCCGTCGCCATGTCAGGCATGCTGCTGTTGCGGGCATTCCGGAATCTCCGGACCCTCGCGCGGCTGGAGCCGCCGCGCAATCGGTGAGGCCACCCCGCCTCAGAACGCAGCTCCCACGTCGATACGGAAGACGGTATCGCCGCGCGTGTTGATGCCGAATGCGGCGGCTGCGCCGCCGATCGGGGTCGCCCAAACCGCCGCGACCTCGGCGCCGGCGATCCAGCCGTTGGAGATCGTAACATCACCGACCTCACGTCCGGTGGCCGCGCCACGGAGCCGCAGCCGCGGATAGGCCCCGAGCGGGCCCCGGACGGCCAGATCGACCCCTGTGCTCGCGTACCCGCGCGAGCGGAACTCGCCCCAGCGGAACCCGGGGAATGTCCAGTCATCACCCAGCGCGGGGAGAACGTCGAGCGGCGCCGTTCCACCGACCGTCGCGGCATCGCCGACGATGGCGGCGAGAAAGGCGCCCCGCGCAAGGGGCACCGAACCGCGGACGCGTAACCGTCGATAGCTGAAATCGCCGAATCGGGCGTCGGCGTGAATCTCGATAGGACCGCCGACCACGTAGCTCGCCGAGGTGAACACGCCGGCGCGGAGCGACGGGCCAAAGACGAAATCCGGTTCCTCACCCGATTGCCTCACGCTTTCCAGCGTGCCGGTCAGCGACACGTATCGGTCGGGCGCGATTCCGGGCAGTTCGAGCCCGAGCCAACCGCCGAGCCTGAGCACATCGGGTTCGTCGTCGAACGGATCCACGCCGTAGTACCCGATGACGGTGTTTCGGACGAAGGCGTCCGCGACCCAACGGAGCGGTGCCAGGCTGAGCGACGGGAGAGACGCTCCGATCGTTGCCCACTGCTCGATCGCGTCTGCAGACCCCGAGAGCTCCAGTTCCAGGAGGTCGGGCCCGGACCGGCTGCGGGCGGTGAGCCACAGCCGCCATTCACGGTCAGTGTCGTAGCCGGCCGCGCCAGCCACGGAGCTGGCCGGTGCGGGCTCGACCTGCACCACGAGTGCCGTTCCGGTGCTACCCGGTGGGTCCGATCCCGGCGCCGCGTCCGGCCACAAACCGTCGAACAGCCCTGTCGCGAAGAGGCGATCCATCGCCCGGAAAACCGCTTCAGGCTCGTACGGTCCCGGCGCGACGCGTGCAAAAGTGCGTCGCACGAGGTCGGCAAGACCCGGGTCGGGGGACTCGACGCGGAGCTCGTCCCACCGTACCGGTGGTGACCGGGGTTCGGTGGCGCCGCGCGCGACCGTCGTCGCCTCTGGCGCGGCGAGCCCCGCCTCCAGCCCGGCTTCGAGCAGCGGCAGCGGATCAGCCGGGAAACCGGCTTCGGACACACCTGTGCCGATCTCCGGAATCAACAGCAGATCCGGCTCCGACCCGGCCGGAAGTGCGTTGCGGAGGATCAGGCGGAACGATCGCAGGGCGAGGCCGACGGGATCCGACTCCTCGAGCGCTGCCGGCGGGCGAATGACGTCGACGGCGACGACGTAATCTGCCCCTAGCTGCCGCGCGGGAACGACGGGGAGGTAGTCCGCAATCCCGCCGTCGACGAGGAGGCGATTCCCCATGGCCACCGGCGAGAAGACGCCGGGAACAGCCATGCTGGCGCGGACGGCGCGGGCCAGGTTGCCCGACCCGATCGCGAGCGCCTCGCCGGTTTCCACGTCCGCGGCTATCGAGCGGTATCGCCTCGGAAGCCTGTCGAAGTCCCCACCGGCGCGGACGCCGGGATCGAACAGGAACTGCGCCAGCAGCCGGTTGATGCGCCAGTCGGTGACCAGTCCCGAGACGCGCCGCGGCCCTGGAGTCCGCGTGTCCAGCTCGAGCATGGGGAACCGGACCCGCCGGTCCGGCCCCTGGATGCGTGGATACTCGGAGAAGAGGTCCGGCCAGTCGACCTGGCGAACCAGCTCCCAGATCTCCTCGGGACTGTAACCCGCGGCATACATGGCGCCGATGATGGCGCCCATGCTGGTGCCGACCACGATGTCAGGGTCGTAACCGCGCTCTTCGAGCCCGAGCAGGGCGCCTGCATGGGCCAGACCGCGCGCGCCGCCACCACCGAGCGCGACGCCCTGCTGGGCGGTGGCGCGTGGTGCGGCCACCAGCATCGTGGTCATCAACGCAATCGCGGCGGCAATTCGGCCCGAGGATCTGGCGATGCCTGTCATCGATGACGGTTTTCGCGACGGAATGTGGCCCGCCGGGGTCGGCGCGGCCGTCCGCGAGGCACATTCTACGCCGCTATTGTCTGCCGTGATAGTGGATCGCGGCACCCGCACGATACAGCATTGGTGTCGCAGCCATGCGGTACGCCCTTTGCACCCCGCCCGCGCGGAGGTGCCGAATGCGGAACGGAAACGGACTCATCTCTGACATCGCTCTGGGTGCCGCCGCGGGGCTGGCGGCCACGTGGGCCATGGGGCTCGCGACGACGTTTCTCTACGAGCACGAGGACGAGGAGGCGAGGGCGAAAGAGGATCGAGTCCGGGGCGGCCGCACGGCGTATGAGATCGCGGCTGAAAAGATCGCCGGCGTGATGGGGCGGCAGCTCTCGGACGAGGAGCGACGCCGGTTCGCGGCCGGACTCCACTGGGGGCTGGGCGCGGCCGCAGGGTCGGCGTACGCCGCCATGCGTGGCCGTGTGCCCCGCGCAAGCGCCGGCCATGGTCTGGCGTTTGGAACCGCGTTCTTCGGCCTGGTCGACGAGGGTGCCAACACCGCACTCGGTTTCACGCCGCCGCCGCGTGCATTTCCCTGGCAGGCACACGCGCGCGGGCTGGCCGGTCACCTCGTCTTCGGCCTGGTCACGGAGACGCTCCTGAGTGCGGCCGATCGCCTCCGGCCGCATCCCTGACGACGCCGCGAATTCCGCCCATCACCGGGAACGCACCATCACCATTGCAGATGCGCGACCGGAACACGCGGGCGCGGGCTTGTCCCCACAGCCGCGGCGTGTTTACCTTCTGCGAAGCGGCGAACACACCACCCCGGGGGACGATTGATCCTCGTCATCGACAACTACGATTCTTTCACCTGGAACCTGGTCCAGTACCTCGGCGAGCTGGGGGAGTCACCCGTCGTCCGGCGCAACGACGAGGTCACGCTGGACGATATCGCGGCGCTCGCGCCGAGGAAGGTCGTCATTTCGCCGGGACCGTGCACTCCCGCCGAGGCCGGGATCAGCGTGCCGGTGATACAGCGGTTCGGCGCCGAGATCCCAGTGCTGGGCGTGTGCCTGGGCCATCAAGCGATCGGTGCGGCGTATGGCGGGAGAGTCGTTCGTGCCCGTCGAACGATGCACGGGAAGGTTTCTCCGGTACGCCACACGGGAGAGGGCATCTTCTCGGGGCTCCCATCTCCCATGCGCGTGACCCGCTACCACTCGCTCGTGATCGAGCCGGACACGCTCCCCGCCGAGCTGGAAGCCGTGGCGTGGACGGACGAGCCGGGGTGGGAGGACGAGATCCAGGCTGTGCGCCACAGAACGCACCCGGTTTGGGGCGTGCAGTTCCATCCGGAATCCATTGCGAGCGAATCCGGCCGGCAGCTCATGGCGAATTTCCTTGCTCTATGACATGAATCCGGTCCCCGGTCCGAAGGGCGACGACGCACCAGCACCGCAAATCGCGTCACCCGACGGCCGGCCCGGCTCCACCCCACAGCGTGTGTGCCCGCGACGGGCGAATATCCACCTCGCCGTAGCATTGCGCGTGGCCAGCCTTATTGCTGTTCTCGTCGCAGCTACATTTGGCCAGTTGTTTGCCCAGACGGAGGTCGTCGTCGAAGGCCGCGGCGATCCCGAGCTCGACCGTCGGTTGCGCAACGTGATCGCGGCGCCGGGGCTGCGTGTGATCGCCGAAGACACGCTCTTCGCGGAAGGCGACACGCTTGCCGGGCCGGTGCTCGTGGCCGGGGCGACGGTTTTCGTCGAAGGCGTCATCGCCGGAGATCTGATCGGTGTCGATGCCAACGTTTTCCTCCGGCCTACCGCCCGGATCACGGGCGATGCCATCAACATCGCCGGCGGGCTGTATCGCTCCGAACTGGCGGGAATCACCGGTTCGATCGTGGACAGGCCCACCGCGGCGTACGAAGTCCGGCGCGAAGCCGGCCGTGTCCGCATCGTCGGCATGGTGGTGACGAGCCCATGGACGCTCCACGGTTTCAGGGGCTTCCACGCTCCGACGTACGACCGGGTCGACGGCCTGACGGTACGGTGGGGTGCCACATACGCGTTTCCGCTTGCGGCGGGCGCCACCGGAGCTGTGGACGCCACAGTCGCGATCCGCACGGCGAGGTGGGCGCCCGCAGGTTCGGTCGAGGTCCAGGCCCGTATGCCGGCGACGACGCTTGCAGCCGGCGCTGAACGCGAGTCCCGCACCAACGAAACGTGGGTCCGCGACCCGCTGACCAATTCTGTGGCGTATCTCCTCGCCGGGCGCGATTACCGCGACTACTACGAATCGGACCGCATCTATCTCCGGCTGGGACACGGCTGGCGAGGGGCGACGTACGAGGGCTCGGTCGCCGCCCGGGTCATGCGCGAGTGGGACAGGTCGCTCGGTGCGCGCGATCCGTGGACGCTCTTTGGCGGCGGTGCGCGGAGCAATCCCGGGATCGACGACGGCCGTATCGACGCCATCGTCGCGAGCGGTGCGTTCGAGTGGACGGGGAACCGCTCGCGTTTCGCCACCGGCGTGGAAGTGGAGGCCGGATCACCGCGGGACGCCGATGACGGCGGATTCGGCCGATTCCAGCTCGGGGGGAGCCTGGGGGTCGCCACCTTCGGCGAACAGCGGCTCGACCTCCTTTGTCGCTTTCAGGGACCGCTCCCGGGCACGGACCGCCTGCCACGTCAGCGTTGGAGTTTCGTGGGCGGGTATGGCACCTTGCCGACCTTCCCGATAGGCCACTTCCGCGGCGACCGGCTGGTGTTCGTCGAGTCCCGGTACGTCGTACCGCTCACCGGGCTCCGCATACCGCTCGTGGGAACGCCCGACCTCCACCTGATCCACGCCGCCGGGTCCGCGTGGACGGCGGCTGACCCGGACGACGATGTTGCGGTCGACAGCACCCCGGGAAGCCGGAGGCTCGAGCAGAACCTGGGGGTCGAGCTGCGGAGCTGGGCCCCGTTCGTCGGTGTGGTCGTGGATCCCCGGAAGGGGGTGCGCGACGCGACCGCGTACGTGGGTTTCACGCTTCCCGTGCCCCGCGCTGCGTGGGAGTGAGGGCCCGCCGGACGCGCCCATTTCGGCTTTACTTCCATCCCGCCCCCGATTACATTGGACCAGCCTAGGGCTCGAAACTTGCACAGGACCGCTCACCCGTCGCAGAACCCGGCGCATGACGCACTCGCCCGTGCTCGGCGTGATCCCCGCCCGGCTCGGATCAGAACGCCTTCCGAGGAAGCCGCTCCAACTCCTGGCGGGACGCCCGCTGATCGAGTGGGTCTGGCGCAATGCCCGGCGGATCGGCACCTTCGACGCGATCGTGGTGGCGACCGATTCGGAGGAGATCGCTTCCGCGTGTCGAGGGTTCGGTGCCGAAGTAGAGATGACCTCGGCGGATCACCCCTCGGGCACGGATCGGGTCGCAGAAGTGGCGACCCGTCGCCGTTTTAGGGGGTACGACGTCATCGTGAACGTGCAGGGTGACGAGCCGTTCCTCGAAGCCGACCACGTCGCCCGGGCCGTGGAACTGGTCCGCGGAGGCTGGGATGTCGGCACCGTAGCGACCCCTGTCCGAACTGTCGACGCGTGGCGCGATCCTGCGGTCGTGAAAGTCGTCCGCTCGGAGGATGGTGGCGCGCTCTATTTCTCCCGCGCACCGATCCCCTTCGTGCGCGATGGCGAGCCGCCCGAGACGGATCTCGCCTCGGCGGCCTTCCTCCGTCACGTCGGGCTGTATTCGTATAGCCGCGACGCGCTCCTGCGATGGGTCGCGCTGCCGGTTGGCGAGTTGGAGCGACGGGAGCGGCTGGAGCAACTCAGACCGCTCGCGGCCGGAATCTCGATCGGCGTGGCCGTGGTCGAGTCGGCCGCGCCCGGCGTCGACACCCCGGCGGACGCCGCGTGGGCGGAAACGAGAATCAGGTCCGATCACCCTACTGATGCTGTCGAGTCGATGAGCGCATGAACGATCCACACCGGAAGCCTACCAAGTACATCTTCGTCACTGGCGGCGTAGTGTCGTCGCTCGGCAAGGGAATCGCGGCGGCGTCGCTCGGCCGGCTCCTCGTCGAGCGCAGGCTGCGTGTCACGATCCAGAAGTTCGATCCATACATCAACGTGGATCCGGGCACGCTCTCGCCATTCCAGCACGGCGAAGTCTTCGTCACGGACGACGGTGCGGAAACCGACCTCGACCTCGGGCACTACGAGCGGTTCATTGACGAATCGCTCTCCCAGGCGAACAACATCACCACGGGTCGCATCTACCAGGACGTGATCACCAAGGAGCGCCGCGGCGAATACCTGGGCGCGACGGTCCAGGTGATCCCTCACATCACGGATGAGATCAAGGCCGCGATCCGCCGCCTGGCGCCGGACCACGATGTGGTGATCACGGAGATCGGTGGAACCGTCGGCGACATCGAGTCGCTTCCGTTCCTCGAAGCGATCCGGCAGTTCCGCCAGGACGTCGGCAGGGAGCACACGCTCTTCATCCACCTGACTTTGATCCCGTACATCGCTGCGGCAGGCGAGCTGAAGACGAAACCCACCCAGCATTCGGTCCGCGAGCTGATGGAGATCGGGATCCAGCCGGACGTCCTGATCTGCCGGACGGACCGCCCCCTCGGCGAGGATCTGCGGCGGAAGGTCGCGCTGTTCACGAACGTGGACGTCGAGGCAGTGGTCGAGGCACGGGACGTCGACACGATCTACGAGGTCCCGCTCGCGCTCAGTGACCAGGCGCTCGACGACCTCGTGGTGCGGCGTCTCGGGCTGGAGACGCCGGAGCCGGACCTCGGCGCGTGGCGTCAGATGGTCGATCGGATCAGGAACCCGGGCGGCGGCGAGGTCCGGATCGCAGTCGTGGGCAAGTACACGGCGCTCATCGACGCGTACAAGTCGGTCCACGAAGCGCTGATCCACGGCGGCATCGCCAACGATGTGCGCGTTGCGATCGACTGGCTGTCCAGCGAATCGTTCGAGAACGGGACCCGGGCCGATGTACTGGCTGACTACCACGGCCTTCTGATTCCCGGCGGATTCGGTGGGCGGGGCGTCGAGGGGATGCTGCAGGCGATCCGGTGGGCGAGGGAGAACGGACTCCCGTTCTTCGGAATCTGCCTGGGGCTCCAGTGTGCGGTGATCGAGTACGCCCGCAACGTGTGCGGGCTCCGGAACTCGCACTCCGCCGAGTTCCTCGGAGACGGCTCGGACCTCGTCATCTGCCTCATGGATTCGCAGCGGCAGGTGACGAACCTGGGCGGAACCATGCGGCTGGGGGCGTATCCGGCCCGCCTGCGCCCGGGCTCGCGGGTGCACCAGGTGTACGGTACGACGGAGATCAGCGAGCGCCACCGGCACCGCTATGAGGTCAACAACGCGTATCGCGACATCCTGGCAGAGCACGGGATGCGTTTCAGCGGGCTCTCGCCGGACGGACACCTGGTCGAGATGCTCGAGCTCCCGGATCATCCCTGGTTCATTGGCTGCCAGTTCCACCCGGAGCTGAAGTCGCGGCCGACGCGTGCGCACCCGCTCTTTGCGTCGTTCATAGAAGCGGCTGTGGCGCGGCGTAATGGACTGAG
>DATMSC010000227.1:0-2926 GCA_035565595.1 Longimicrobiales bacterium
GGTTCCGTCGAGGCGCTGGACCCCCGGTTCGCAGTCACCAAGCGCACGGTACGCTTCGGCCACGCGCGCGTGGAAATCGGCCCCGGCGCTCTCGATCCGATCGGCCTGGCGGCCGTCGCGCTGGCGCCTCGCCTCGCCCTCGACCACCGGCACGTCCAGCAGGATGGTCAGGTCCGGCGCGAGACCGCCAGTCGCAAAGGCGTTGATCGCGCGCACATCGTCCAGCGGAATGCCACGCCCGTAACCCTGGTACGCGAGCGTCGACAGCTCGTAGCGGTCCGCGATCACGACTCGCCCGCCGGCCAGAGCTGGCTGCACGACCTGATCGAGGAGTGTGGCGCGTGCAGCGAGCATCAGCAACAGCTCCGCTCTGGGTGGTACGGGGTCCCGGTGCAGGAGGATCTCGCGTATCGCTTCCCCGACGGTCGTGCCACCGGGCTCCCGCGTCAGGATGTGGTCGATGCCGTGCGTCTCGAGCCACGCAGAAAGCAGCTTCGCCTGCGTGGTCTTCCCGGACCCTTCCAGGCCCTCGAATGCAATGAATACGCCTCTCCGCACCGGCACGTGCCCACGACCCGTTCGCGGGGCTGGGTGACTACTCGTAGTACTCCATCCCCAGATGCGTGATCTGCTCCTCGCCCATGAGGAAGCGCAGCGTGTTCTTCAGCTTCATCTGCTGGATGAACAGGTCGTGCTCCGGGTACAGGCCCGGCGCGGTCATCGGAGTCTTGAAGAAGAACGACAGCCACTCCTGCGTGCCGCTGAGGCCGGCACGCGCCGCGAGGTCCAGCAGGAGCGCCAGATCCAGCACGATCGGTGCGGCCAGGATCGAGTCGCGGCAGAGGAAATCGACCTTTATCTGCATGGGATAACCCATCCATCCGTAGATATCCAGGTTGTCCCAGCCCTCCTTGTTGTCGCCGCGGGGCGGATAGTAGTTGATCCGCACCTTGTGGTAGACGTTGCCGTACAGGTCAGGGTACAGATCGGGCTGCAGGATGTATTCGAGGACGCCGAGCTTGGACTCCTCCTTCGTCTTGAAGGAGTCGGGGTCGTCGAGCACCGCGCCGTCGCGATTGCCGAGGATGTTGGTGCTGAACCAGCCGCTGAGGCCGAGCGCTCTCGCCTTGAGCCCCGGCGCGATGATCGTCTTCATCAGCGTCTGGCCGGTCTTGAAGTCCTTGCCGGCGATCGGGACCTCGCGCTCACGCGCGAGCTCTCGCATCGCCGGTATGTCGACAGTCAGGTTCGGCGCCCCGTTGGCGAATGGCACGCCTTCCTGCAGCGCCGCCCATGCGTAGAGCATGGATGGCGCGATGGCGGGGTCATTCCGGTCCATCGCGGCCTCGAACGCCGCCAGGCTGGAGTGGGCCTCGGACGGCTGGAGGTAGATCTCCGTCGAGCCGCACCAGACCAGGACCATCCGGGTGCACCTGTGCTCTTCGCGGAACCGGCGGATGTCCTCCCGCAGCGCCTCCGCCAGCTCGCGCTTCGTGCGACCGGTCTTCACGTTGGTGCCGTCGAGGCGGCGGACGTAGTTCCGGTCGAACACGGCCGGCATCGGCACGATCCCGCGCAGGAAGTCCTCCAGCGGCTCCAGGTCCCGACGTTCGAGGACGCCGGCGTTGAGCGCGCTGTCGTAAGCATCGTCGGGGATCGGATCCCACGCGCCGAACTCGATGTCCTCGAGCCCCGCGAGCGGGACGAAGTCCTTGATCCTGGGCTGGCGGTTGTCAGTCCGACGGCCCAGCCGGATGTGCCCGAGCTGAGTCACAGAGCCGATTGGTTTGGACGACCCGCGGCGAACCGACTCGACTCCCGCGATGAATGTGGTGGCCACAGCGCCGAGGCCGGCAAGGAGTACACCCAGCCGGCCCTCCGCCGGCGCAATCGCTCTAGGCTGCGTCACTGGTCTCCTCATCCCGCGCGGCGTTCGAAGACACAGGTGCGTCCAGCGGTACGCCGCGCGCGTGCTTGTAAACCCAAACGATTCTCTGGAACGCGGTGAGATTGGTCAGGACGGCCAGCAGGAATATCACGACCTTCAACACGACCCCATTCCAGGCCCCGCCGAAGAAGAGCGCCGCACCACCGATGAGGACGACCCTCTCGGCGCGCGGCATGAGCCCCACGCGGCAGTCCAGACCGAGTGCTTCTGCTCGGGCCCGAGTATAGCTGATCATCAGGGATCCCGCCATGGCGAGGAACACGAGGTAGATCATCGCCACGTTGCCGATTTCGAACGTCGCGCCGTTGTAGAGCGAGAGGATCCCCAGATAGACGACGATCTCGCTGATGCGGTCGAGCGTCGAGTCGTAGAAAGCGCCGAACTTGCTCCCCAGCCCGCTGACACGCGCGACGTGGCCGTCGATGATGTCGAGGAGTCCGCCGAGCAGCACGAGGAATCCGGCGAGCCGGAGGTGCCGGGCGTGAAACGCCCAGCCGGCGCTCAGCGTCGCAACGAAGCCAACCGTCGTCACGAAGTTGGGATGGACCCGCCACGCCGCCAGCCAGCCTGTAAGGGGCTGCAGCGTGCGGTGCGCTACGCCACGGAGCGACTCGAGCGGCATTTGAGCCTCAGGAAGTCAGGATGATGCGCGACTTCGCCCCGGCTTCCATCCCGTGGGCGATCTCGTCATTCACCTTCTGGAGGATCCTGTCCAGGTTGGCCTGTCCGGCGACGAGCGCCTGGTATGCCGGGCTGGCCTGGACTTCCGACACCAGACGCTCGTACTCCTCCTCTATGGCCACGTCCGGCGCGCGACCTTCCTGGAGCGCACGCGCAACGTCGAACTCGAGCTCGCCCAGCCGATTCAGTCGCGCGACCAGCTCGCGGTCCTCGCCCACGTGCGCCCGGGCGCGGCTCAGCGCCTGGTACTCGGGAGTCTGCCCGATGAGTCGGCCGAGCTCATGCGCCTTCTGAAAG
>DATMSC010000228.1:0-2890 GCA_035565595.1 Longimicrobiales bacterium
GACGCACGGCGAGTTCTGGATCCCCGAATCCGAGCGTGACAGCTACCAGCTCGCCCTCCGGTCGCTCAACGAGGCCGGGGTCCCGTACGTCGTGAGCGGGCTGTACGCCATGTACCAGTACACCGGGATCTACCGCCAGACGAAGGACCTGGACCTGCTCATGGAGGCGCGGCACGTGATCGACGCCGCCCGCACGCTCAAGGCTGCCGGGTTTCAGGTTCGGCTCGAGCAGGCGCACTGGATCGCCAAGGCCAGCCGCGATGAAGCTTCGATCGACCTCATCTACGGAACCGGCAATGGGCTCTTCCTCATCGACCGGGCGTGGATCCAGCGGTCGCGGGCAGGGTTGCTGGCGGCCACGCCCGTACGGATCGCGCCGCCGGAGGAGCTGATCTGGCATCGGCTCTTCATCTGGGAGCGGCACCGATCCGACGCGGCCGACATCGTGCACCTGATCCTGGCCCGCGGCGACGAGCTGGACTGGGCACGCCTGCTGGACCGCGTCGGTGACCACTGGCGTCTCCTCCTCATGCAGGTCCACTACTTCGACTACGTATATCCCGGATACCGCCCGCGCATCCCGGCGTGGGTCCGGGAGGAGCTGTTCAGCCGGGCGCTCGACACGATGGATGAGGTGGGGCCGCGGACGATATGCCGGGGCACACTCGTCTCCCGCTTCTCGTTCGCGATCGACGTGAACGAATGGGGGTTCCGCGACCTCCGACACGAGGCGGTCTGCGCGGTCCGGCAGCTCCCGATCATCCGCGAGATCCAGTCGCACCCCATCTGGGACGACCAGGCGGACCAGGAAGAGGAGATGGCGTGACGAACGGACGGCAGCTCCGTATCGCCGCGGTCGGCGACCTCCACTTCGACGAAACGCGGCGGGGGACGCTGATGAATGTGTTCGCCGCGGTGAACCACGAAGCCGATGTGCTCGCGCTATGCGGGGACATCACCGCGCACGGACGCCCGGAGCAGATGGTCGGATTTATCCAGGAGCTTGCGGTTGTCGAGGTTCCGGTGGTCGCGGTGCTGGGCAACCACGACTACGAGGCAGAGCGGCCCGACGAGCTGGCCGACCTCCTCAGCGAACGCGGCGTGCACGTACTGGACGGCGGCGGCGTGGTGGTGCAGGGCGTCGGCTTCGCCGGGACCAAGGGCTTCGCCGGGGGCTTCGGCCGGGGACTCCTCGGGCCGTTTGGCGAACGGCTGATCAAGGATTTCGTCCAGGCAGCGATCGACGAATCGCTCAAGCTCGAGAACGCGCTCCGCATGCTCAACACGGACACCAAGATCGCCCTCCTGCACTACTCGCCCATCGAGGAGACGATCGTCGGTGAGCCCGAAATGATCTATCCGTTCCTGGGTACGTCCAGGCTCCTTGCCCCGATCGAGGACCAGGGCGCGGCCGCCGTCTTCCACGGACACGCTCACCACGGCGCGCCCGAAGGGCGGACCCCCACGGGGATTCCCGTCATGAACGTCGCAATGCCAGTGCTGAAGGCAGCGGGTCTGACCATTCGGGTGCACCGCGTCGGCGCGCCGGAGCGGCGGAGACGGGATGCTGGGGAAACGGCGGCATAGGGCCAGGGCCAGTGACGGGTTGGGTTCAGTTGCCGGTGGGGGAGCCCACGTACTGGCGGGGCAGCAATTGCCCGTGCTGCCGCGGTGCGGGAGCAATACAGTGCTCGCTCGACCCTGGCGCTATGCGCGACGAAGCCATTGGCCCTCGCCCTCGCCCTCGCCCTATGCCATTCACCCGTATCGCTCCAGGAACCGGATGAGCGCCGCTTCTTCGGGATAGAGCGTGCTGGGAGCGATCGCTTCGACCGGTCGGGAGAGCCCGCGGGGGTGGGTGGCGATCGTGCGGCCGGCGCGGCGATACTCCTCAAGTACGGCCGGATGGATGTAGGCCTTTCTGGCGATCGAGGGCGTGTTCCCTAGTTCCAGCGCGACCAGGCGGGTGGCGATGGCGAGGTTGCGCTTCGTTTCCCGCTCCGTCGAAGCCGGTCCCAGGTCGGACAGGATCGTCGCGGCGCGCACGGTGCCGCCAAAGGTACGAATGTCCTTGGAGGTGTAGCGGCTGCCCAGGACCTCGCACAGATACTGGTTCGTCGCTTCGGCAGTCACCGGACGGATTCGACCGGCCGCGTCGACGTACTGGAACAGGCGAGGACCGGGGAGCTCCAGGAGCTCCGCGACGACCTCGACGAGCGGGGTGTCCGCCACGACCTGCCGCTGATCCTTCCGGCGTTTCCCCGTGTAACGAAAACGCAGTGTCGAGCCGTCCATCTCGAGGTGCGACTTGGCCAATGTGCAGATCCCGAAAGTGCGGTTCCGCACGGCGTACCGCTCGCTCCCGACGCGGAAGAACGCCCGGCACATGAGCCGGACGACCGTCGCAAGGACCCGTTCCCGCCGGTACGGAGGCGTCTTCAGGTGCCGGTTCGTCACTTCGCGCAGGCGAGGCAGGACGAGGCCGAAGCGGAGCACACGACCCCACTTCCTTCGCTCCCGCCGAGCGATGTACGAGGCGGCGTAGATGTACTGCTTCCGACCGGCGGCGTCCCGGCCCCACGCCTGTACCTTCCTGCCTTCATCCGGCGCGATGTGGACATCGGT
Source organism: Longimicrobiales bacterium (assembly GCA_035565595.1). Classification (GTDB taxonomy): domain Bacteria; phylum Gemmatimonadota; class Gemmatimonadetes; order Longimicrobiales; family RSA9; genus DATMSC01. The sequence continues at coordinate 2,626 of DATMSC010000228.1, forward strand.
CCAGGCCGGCGGTATGGCCAGCGCCGCGAAGCGGGCGAGCGCCGATTCGTCGCGCACGGGGGTACCCCGGTGGTCCACGTATTCGAACCCCGCCGCCGCCGTCCCGACCCGCCGATACCACCGGAGTGCCTGACTCACGTTCATCCATGAGCCAGTTGTCACGCTTCGTGCCAACAGGTCCGTCGAGGCCTCGCGGCCCGTCCCTGTTGACTCAGGCGCGGTGGTGGGCTATCGTGAGGGACACGATACCGTAGGGGGGTATGCT
>DATMSC010000229.1:0-7825 GCA_035565595.1 Longimicrobiales bacterium
CATGTATTTCGACGAGATGGATGGCTTCGCGCCGTTCAGCCGGCACATATTCCCGAGGGCGAAGCAGCGGTATTTCCGCGATGTGAGCGCCGAAGCGGCCGCGGGGCCTGCGCGCCGGATCACGCACATCCAGCCGGCGCCGGCCAGGCCGGATGAGCCCCGGCACCCGCCGTCGGGTAACGACGGTACCGTAGCCCATGAATACGGCAATGCCGTACGCTGACCGGGTTTCGCTTTCGGGACCGGCGGGTGCCACGGTCCAGTCTGCCGGATGGACGGCGCTGGCATGTGCGGCGTTCGTGCTGCTGGCGACGGTGCGCCCGGGGCTCGCAGCCGCGCAGGTCGGTGAGCTGGACGGCGCCGAGATCGCTGCGGTGGAATTCGAGGGAAACACGATCTTCGAACACGGCGAGCTGCGCAGCGCGATCGTCACGAGGCCCACCGAATGCCGCCGGCCGATCCCGCTGGCTCCTGTCTGCTGGGTTGGTTTCGCTCTCAATCGCCACTACCTGGACGAACGCATCCTCCCGTTCGACATCGACCGCCTGCTGATTTTCTACAGCTCACGCGGTTACCGATACGCGACGGTCGAGGCGAGGGTCGAACCCATCGAGGGCACGTTCGTCGCCCCCGGCGGAATGGCTGTGACTCCGGGCGGTCCGGACGATCGCCGCCGGGTCCGCGTGGTTTTCGCGGTGGACGCAGGTGAGCCGGTACGTGTGACGTCGCTCCGCATCAACTGGCTCGAACCGCTGGATGACGCGGCGGTCACGCGCAACCTCCCGCTGACGGTGGGCGAACGCCTGAATCAGCGGGACTACGAGGCTACCCGCGACACGATACTGTCGCGTCTGCGGAACCGCGGTTACGCCCACGCGGAAGTCCTCGGCAGCTTCGGCATCGACGCGGGATCGCCACTGGCGGCGGATGTCGAGTTCGACATCATGCCGGGGCCGCTCGCCCGTGTCGGCGAAATCGAAGTCGTCGGCAACGATGTCATATCGTCCGGCGTGGTCCGGCGGATGCTCACCTTCGAGACCGGCGACGTGTATCGCAGCGCCGAGCTGATCCGCAGCCAGAGGAATCTGTTCGGACTGGAAGTGTTCCGGCACGCCGCGATCGTCGCCGCGCTGGGGAACCCGTCAGACACGGTCATCCCGATCCGGGTGGAAGTCAGCGAGGGCGACCTCCATCGCATGCGCGTAGGCACCGGTCTCAGTACCGCGGAGTGCATCAACGCGGAGGGGCGCTGGACGAGCCGCAACCTGCTCGGCGGTGCGCGCCGGATCGAGGTCTACGGCCGCCTGGCCAACATCCTGGCCGATCAGCTCGGCGCTTTTCCATGTTTCGACACGGGGAGCGGCGAATACGGTCAGCTCACCGGGTGGGCCGGCGTCGACTTCACGCAGCCGTGGCTGTTCAGTCCCGCCAACACGTTCCAGGCGGGGCTCTTCGTCGAGCGGCGGAGCCTTCCGAACGTATACGTCCGCACCGCCACCGGCGGGTACGTGTCGCTGACGCACGCGCTCAGCCAGGGCTCGGTGACCGTCGGATACCGGCCGGAGCTGACCAGGCTCGCGGCAGCGGACCTGATCTTCTGTATCAACTTCGTCGTTTGCGAGCCGTCGGACATTCAGGTGCTCCAGTCGGCGAGCTGGCTCGCGCCCTTCACAATCAGCGCCGTGCGGGACCGGTCCAATTCGGTGTTCGCACCGACGAGCGGTGACATCGTTCGGATCGAGGCAGAGTTTGCCTCGCGGCTGAGTGGCTCCGAGTTCTCGTACCTGCGTGTGACCGGCGACGCGACGGCGTATCGCCAGGTGATTCCCGGCGTGGTACTTGCCGGCCGCATCAGATCCGGTGTGACCAGGGAGATCAGCGATCCGACGGGCGAGGCGGGACTCGGCGTACACCCGCAGAAGCGGTTCTTCGGCGGCGGGTCGAACAGTGTTCGCGGCTTCGCGCAGTCGCGGCTCGGGCCGAAGGTTTTGACGGTGGATGCCGCCCGGGTGCTCCTCGCGGATCCGGGCGAGGGCGGTGCCGGGTGCGCCGAGTCCGAGGTGAACGATGGGTCGTGCGACGCCAGCGTCCTCGGGATCGAGCAGTTCGGTACGCCGCGGCCCGTGGGCGGCGCCGCCATCTTCGAGGGCAACTTCGAGGTACGCTTTCCGTTCCTCACCAGTAATCTGTCGGGTGCCGCATTCGTGGATTTTGGGCAGGTGTGGCGGGCGGCGTCGGACATGGATCTGACGGAGCTGGCGTGGACGCCCGGGATCGGACTTCGGTACTTCACGCCGATTGGCCCCGTGCGGGTCGATGTGGGCTACAACGCGATGGGCGGCGAACGGCTCCAGGTCATCACCACGGAAGTCGAGAACGGAGTCAACACGGACCGGCTGCGGTCGCTGAACGAGCCGGTCCTGTGGAACCCGCGGGAGACCTTCCGCGACCGCCTGCAGCTCCACATTTCCATTGGCCAGGCGTTCTGACGTGACCTCTCGATCCCGCCGCCGCGCTTTGGGATTCGCCGCGCTGGGCGTGCTCGTGGGAGCGGGGCTGGTCGTGCTCGCTTTCTACTTCCTGACGCGCACCGAAGCCGGTGTGGAACGCGTGCGCGACATCATCGTCGGTCGGCTGGAGAATCAGATCCATGGCGAGCTGCGCATCGGGCGCATCGCGCCCGGCAGGCTCCTGGCCGGCGTCACGGTCCACGACATCGAGGTCGATGATGAGCGCGGGCGGCCGTTTCTGCGCGTGGACAGTGCGCGGATCGGGTACGACTGGCAGACGCTGCTTCGCGGCGACATCGTCCTCGACCGTGTCACGCTCTACGGCCCGACGATCCACCTGGAACGCCTGCCTGGCGACGAAAGCTGGAACTACGAACGGGTGCTACCGGGCGGCGATGGGCCGGACGAGCCGGGGCTCACGCTCCTCGAGAACGTGCGCATTGTCGATGGGACCTTCTTCCTTCGCACCGCGCTCGATCTCGAACCGCCCGTCGAGCCGGACGACACGAGCCGGTTGATCATCGAGGATTCGCCCGGCGGGCCCGTCCGCGTGATGCGCTTCGAGTCGATCGACGCGGAGATACCGCGCATCCTCTGGGAAACGCCCGCGGAGCCGGGCAGCCTGATCGAGATCGCTGCCTTCGCGACCCGCGCCTACATCTGGAAAGACCCGCTGGAGCTCCGGGAGCTGCGCGGCACGATCACGCTCCGGGACTCGATCTTCTCGTTCGAGGCGCCGCATGTCCGGCTCCCTGACAGCCGCGCCGGCGGTATCGGTCAGCTCGTATTCGGCGAGGAGCGGACCCGTGTCGATGTCCGCATCGACGGCGAGGACGTGGCGTTCAGGGACCTCCGGTGGCTGTACCCGCCGCTGCCGGAAGAGGGGGGCGGCACGTTCACGCTCCGCATCGAGACCCAGCCGGTGGGCACGCTCTGGCTGGCGACAGACGCGAGGCTGAGCGCCCCGGGCACCGAGATCGCCGGCTCCTTCGGCGTGGTCGCGAACGATACGCTCTACTTCACGAACGTCGACCTGCGCGCATCGCCGCTGGACCTTGCGCTGCTGGATCAGGTATTGCCCGTCGACCTCCCGGTCGACGGATTGCTGGTCGGCACCGTGATCGTGGATGGTCCACTGTCCTCACTCGATGTCCGGGGTGACGTGCGGCTCGACGCCACCTCGCCATACACCGGGACTGCCGCGGTCCGCTGGACAGCCCAGCTCGACGTCCGCCCGGCAGCGGATGGAAGTCCACGCCTGGGTGTACGGCGGCTGAGTGCCGATATCGGTCGCATTGACGGCGACCTGCTGGCGTTCGCACTCAATGGCAGGGCTGTCGATGGAAGTATGTCCGGCAATGTCACCGCGTCAGGCGAGGTTGGCCGGGACATCCGGTTCGAGGGCACACTTCGCCACGCCTACGGCGGGATCTCGCCGCTGGTCCTGCAGGCGGGCGGGCGCTGGAGTCGTGACGGCGGTGAGTCGGCTGACGGTGACGACTCGTACATCGACGTGACTGTCGAGATCCAGCCGACGGCATTCGATGACCTGACAGCTCTGTTTCCGCAGCTCGATCCGCTCCGGGGAACGGCGAGCGGGCCCGTGCACGTGAGCGGCTACACGGACAGGCTGGAGGTCCGGGCCGATCTCTCCACGTCCTCCGGCCCGCTGACACTCGCGGGGACGCTCGATCTGAGGGGCGACGTGCCGCGGTACGAGCTCACAGGAGAGTTTTCCGGGTTCCGGCTGCACGAACTGCTGGAAGGCCTCCCGGAAACGGAGCTGGCGGGCCGGGTCCACGCAGTCGGCGAAGGTTTCGAGCCGGCGAGCGCGGTCGCCGAAGTCCTGCTCGACCTGGACAGCGCGCTGGTCGAGACAGTCATGCTGCCCCAGTCGCGGGCCGCGATGACCGTCGCCGACGGAGTGGCCCGGCTCGACACCATGGTCATGGCCGGGCCTGCCGCCCGTCTGGAGGCCAAAGGCGCATTCGGCCTGCTCGCGGGGCGCAATGCGTCAGTCCTCTTCAGATTCCAGAGCGACTCCCTGTCCGCGCTCCGGGGCATCTTCCTCGACTCGGAGGAGGAGGCGCTGGAGTTCGACTCGCCGCCGTACGCCGGACGTGTCTGGTTCAATGGCGAGATCGCCGGCAACCTCGCCGACTTCAGCGTCACCGGCACCGGCGGCGGGATCGGGGTGCAGTGGGACGGCATCGCGAGCGACAGCGCTTCGTTCCAGCTCCTCGCGCTCGGGCTTCGCACCGACCGGACCTCGATCGAAGCGGTTCTGGAAACACCAGAGCTCCGCGTTTTCGAGCGGCGGCTCGAAGACGCAACGGTCCGCCTCCAGTACGCGGTTTCGGAATCGGACGAAGACAGCGATGCCCCCTCGGCCGCAGGCGAGGGGACCGTCGATGCCGAAGCACGCGCGGGCGGGACGGACCGATACCGGCTCACGTCGTCGTTCCGGAACGTGGACGGCGGGATCGACATTTTCGTGGATGACGTCGTCGTCGACGCCGGCACGCTGCCGTGGGTTCTCACCTCCCCGGCCCGGATGCGCTACGCGGATGGCCTGCTGCGGATCCAGGGCGTGGAGCTGGCGCGCTCCGGCGCTTCGTCAGGGCGGATTCGCGCGACGGGAGAGGTGCCCTTCGGCAGGATCGCGGAAGAGGGCGAGTCGGCGGGCCGCCTGCCGTTGAACCTCGACTTCACTTTCGAAGACGTCCTCGTCGCCGAACTGCTCCGGGTCGCCATGCCCGACGTGGACGGCGCCGGTACCATCGATGGCCGCCTCAACGTCCAGGGAACTGCAGGGGCTCCGGTATTCACGGCGGAGCTGGTCGTGGACGATCTCCGCCACCAGGATCTGAGGCTGGATCGGCTCGGCGTGCGGCTGGACTACCGCAACCGCCAGTTGCAGGGCAGCTTCTCGGCGACCCGCGACGCGCGGCAGGTCGCCTACGGCATCGGCCGCATCCCGATCGACCTGTCACTCACGCCGGTGGAACAGCGGCGGCGTGATGAGCTGCTCGACATCCAGATCCGTGCGGACAGCATGCCGCTGGCTCTCGTGACCGGGCTGCTGGACGGGTTCGCGCGGGTCGACGGGCACCTGCACGGCAGCCTGTTCGTGAACGGCACGACGGTGAACCCGGTGATCGGTGGCGAGCTCACGCTCTCCGGCGGCAGCGCCTTCTGGGTGCCTATCGGCGTGCAGTTCCGCGATGCCAACGGCGTGTTCCGCGTAGTCGGCAATCGCGAAGTGGCGATCCGGGCGACGACGCGTGCGGACGCCGGGCGAGCGACGGTCGAGGGGACGCTGAACTTCGACGAATCACTCGCCGACCCGCGTTTCGACCTGGTTATCGACGCCGAGGGTTTCCAGGCTTCGCGACGGCGTGACGTCGAGGCCGTGGTAACCGGGGGTGCACGTCTGACGGGTACGTACTCGGCACCGATCGTCGATGCAACGCTGCGCGTCGACCGCGGCTCGATGAACCTGGACGAGATCTGGCGCCAGTACCAGGTCGTGGAGCTGGAATCGGCGTTCCTGCTCGGCGGCGCTGATGAGAACGTGGTCGCCGTCCAGCGCAGGGTCCCGACGAATCCGTTCCTGCGTAACCTCGTCGGTCGGGCGAGCCTCTCCGTCGGCCGGGATTCATGGCTGCGCAGCCGCGAAATGAATGTGGAGGTCGCCGGCGACCTGACCATCGAATTCGACAGGTCCCGCGATGACTTCCGCATCACCGGTGGGCTCACGGCAATTCGCGGCAGCTATCAGCTCTGGAGCCGACGTTTCACCGTGAGCGAGGGCACCGTCGACTTCCCGGGTACCCCGGGTATCGATCCCAATCTCGATATTACCGCGAGCTACAGGACGCGCGCCGCGGACGGCGATCCCATGGACATCATGGCCGTGGTGTCCGGCACGCTCCAGAATCCGCACGTTGCGCTGACGAGCGACATCCAGCCGCCGATCAGCGAAACCGACCTGATCAGCTATCTCCTGTTCGGACGGCCGGCCTATGCCCTGACGGCCCAGCAGAGCGACGGGCTCTTCGCCGGTATCGTGGGGCAGCACTTCTGGGGTTTCGCTTCGAGCGGGCTCGAGACGTTCGCACAGACCGTCGGCCTGGACTACGTCTCGATCGACAGGTACGACAATCCGACCGCCGGCGCGAGGCCGGAGTCGGGTATCGGCGGGTTCCTGGCCGGCACCAGGGTCGAGGTCGGCCGCTACCTCTCGGAGATTTCGCCCAACCTCTTCCTCGCCCTGTCGCAACGGATCGGCGCCACGGGCGGCTATGGCGCGGGCGCGGGCGCCCGTATCGAATGGCAGTTCAGACCCACCTGGACGGCCGAGCTCTTCGTGGAGGACCGCTTCGCCCGGACCCCATCATTCGGTCTGGACCAGACCGGCGAGATCCGGAAGGTGTGGGGCTTCTTCCTGTACCGGGAGTGGGGTTTCCGCGAGTGGAGGTGGCCATGGGAACGCCAACCGGCGATTCCCGCGCCAACGGGCGGGAACGGTGCCGCGGTGCAGCTCCGACGGGAAGTGCCGGGAGACGAATCCACCCGGCGGTGACTGGACCGCGGCCGCGGCCACGGGGTATTTTTCCGGCGGCAACGAGTACCGGTTACGGAGGACGGGATGGAACGAGTCAAGGTGTTCATGCTCATGGCCGGGCTGACGGCGCTCCTCGTCGTGCTGGGCGGGGCGATCGGCGGGCAGAGCATGGCCGTGACCTTCTTCGTGTTCGCGGCGTTGATGAACTTCGCCATGTACTGGTGGAGCGACAAGGCGGTGCTCCGGATGTACCGGGCGAGGATCATCGGCCCGGATGACGCACCCGAACTGTACCAGATGGTGGACCGGCTCCGGCGCAACGCAGGTCTGCCGATGCCGACCGTGGCCATTGCGCCGTCGGATCAGCCGAACGCATTCGCGACAGGGCGTAATCACAAGAAGGCCGTGGTCTGCGTTACGGCCGGTCTCCTGAGGCTGATCAACCGCGAAGAGCTCGAGGGCGTCATCGCGCACGAGCTGGCTCATATCAAGCACCGACACATGCTGGTTGGCACCGTGGCCGCGACGATGGCAGGTGCGATCGCCATGATCGGCAACATCGTGAAGTGGGGCGCCATATTTGGCATGGGCAACCGGGACGGAGAGGGCGGCAACCCTATCGCAATGCTGGCCATGGCGATCATCGCGCCGATCGCCGCCATGGTGATCCAGTTCGCGATCAGCCGACAGAACGAGTTCGTGGCGGACCGGACCGGCGCGATCATCTGCGGCCGGCCGCTCGCGCTCG
>DATMSC010000230.1:0-14285 GCA_035565595.1 Longimicrobiales bacterium
CCCACTTCTCGTGGTGGCAATAGGGGATGTCGAGGGCCCGCTCGAGGAAGTTGATCGGGGAGAGGAGCTCGTATGCGAGCACCGGATGCAGCTTCATGATCTCCCACTCACGAGCATCCAGCGGACCGGGCTTGTGCAGGATGGCGTCAGGCACACCCATCTTCCCGATGTCGTGCAACAGCGCGCCCCGCCAGACGTGAACCAGCGCGTCCTCGTCGAAGCCGAGGAGCCGGGCCAGCTCGACCGTCTTGTACGCGACCCGCTGTGAATGACCTTCGGTCTCGTGGTCGCGCAGGTCCATGGCGCGGGACCACCCTTCGAGCGTGGCATCGTACGCGTCGGCGAGACTCGCGTTCGACCGCTGCAGGTCCTCGAAGAGGCGAGCGCTGTCCACGGCGATCGCGGCCTGGCCGGCAATGGCTTCGAAGAATTGCACCCAGTCCTCGTCGGGCCGGCGAGGTTTGCGACCGAAGAGCTCGAGGACGCCCACGACCGCGCCCTTCGCGATCATGGGTGCGGCGAAATAGGCCGCGAAACCCTCGATCTGGAAATCGCGCAGCGCGTGGGCAGTCGCACCGGGGATCCCGGCAGCCAGATCCGGCACGATAACGGGCGCCTGCCTCCCGGCAGCGACGCCCGCCGGCGAGCCATCGTACGGGCACACGCGCCGGGACGTGAGCGCGCCGTTCCGGAGTCCTCGTCCCGCACGGTGATGGAGCATGCCTGTCGCGCGGTCGGCGATCAGGACCGCCGCGCCGTCGACCCGGAGACGGTTCACCGCCTGATCCACTATGACGGAGAGCGTGTGGTTCAGGTCCAGGCTGCGCGTGATGGCGAGATCTATCGTGCGCAGGGCGGCAAGTCGTTTGTATTGCGTGCGGATCCGGCGACGCGCCGCGTTCCATTCGGTCATGTCCGCGTAGGCGGCGACGACGCCGGTCAGCTCACCGTTTTCGTCCCGAATCGCCGATGTCCAGACACTCACGTCGACGCTGCGCCCGTCCTTCCGCAGCCTCTTGACCTGTACGCCCACCAGTGAGTCGCCACTCGCCGTGCGGTCGAAGTGCGACCACATCTCCTGAAGCCGCTCGCGCGGAACGACCGGAAGCGGCTCGCCCATGACTTCCTTCTCGGACCAGCCGAAGATCTGTTCCGCGGCAGGATTCCAGAGTTGCACCGTGCCCAGCGCGTCCACGCCCACGATACCGAGCGGTGCGGATTCTATGTAAGCGCGCAGCGTTTCGGCACCGCGACGACTCTCGCTCTCGGCAATGCGGCGGCGGCGGGCGTCCCGGAAGGTGATCAGGAAAATCAGCGCTGCCGAGACCAGGATGAAGGCGCAGCCTTTGGCGAGCTGGGCTCCCATCGAATCCGCCGCGTCGGGGGACCGCCAGACGAGGAACAGCTCGCTTACGACGATCCACGCCATGCCGAATGTGGCGTACCACGCGGCGACCCGGGTGGCGCTGCGTCGTTCGTTGTTGGGTCGATTCACGCGCGGAGTATCTCGCTGCGGCGACCGCTCTTCGACGAGCCGCCGGGTTCCGCCGCCATTCAGAGTTCCTGTCGGCGCCCGCTCCGTCGAATACACGTGCCCTCCAGCGCAGGGGGTTGCTGGTAGAAGGGTCCGTGCGGTACGGCACCAGACCGTCGCTGGTCCAGCGCCGCGGCGCTGTCACACGCCGGTGCAATGGCCGGATCGCGCGGACAGCGCAATCCGTCCCAAAAGATAAAACCGCAATGTATCTGCCCGGAAATGCTATTGTCAGGGCGCGGGCCGTGTCAACGTATTGCTGGAGGTTCGGCGTTGGAGTCACCGCCCGGAGATTTCCGCCGGTTTCGGGAGATCAGGCGCCGGGCCCCGATGCGGGCGCGAGGGTCTGCTGCGGCCGCGCGAGTACCGGTTCGACGAATGCCGCGAGCTCGTCGGCCCGCGCCTCGGCATCCTCCTCACCGAGCTCGATCAGGCGTGAGAGGTAATCCTGCTGGAACATGAGCATGCTCAGCATGTCGGCGCTCCGCGATTCGCGCGTACCGAGGCCGCGGGTCAGGAACCGGAACAGCACCGGAAGCCGCGGCTCGAATGCCCTGGCCAGCCTCCCGAGGTCCCGTGACGGCCGTACCACCAGCAGATCGATGTGACGCATCCCCATGCGCTGGTCTTCCGGTAGCCGGTCGATCAGGCCGTTGAGCCGCTCCAGGCGGTAGGCGTCCTGGTCGATCAGGTCGAGGAAGATCGCGTTCATCAGGACGCCAATGACCTGTGCCGGTGGCGGGTATCCGCGGGTGTCCCGCCTGGGGAACGAGCCGTCGGGCCGCTGCATGCGGGTGGAAACCGCGAGGATCCGGTGCGCGCCCAGGTGGAGCGCGGGAGAGAGCGGCGCGGCGAGCCGGATCCCGCCGTCGCCGTACCAGTCGTTCCCGATTTTCACCGCCGGGAAGAACAGCGGCAGCGCCGCAGATGCCATCACGTGGTCCACGCCGATCCGGCACGGGGTCGCGATGCGTTGAGGTCTCGTCCATGGCGACGCGTTGCCCTGGATCCACGCGACCGATCTGCCGCTGCCGTACGATGTGGTACTGATCCCGATCGCGTGCAGCGCGCCCCGGCGGAGGTTGTATTCGATGCCGGTGAACTCGCCATCGACTACCGGGAGTGCTTCGGTCAACGTCGCGCGGAGCGGCGAGGTGTCGACCAGCCCCTGGACTTGCGGCACCGCGCGACTCCCGCCGGAGAGCAGGCGCAGACCCCATCGACCGACCTGTGACACGAGCGACCGCGTGTCGACGCGGAAAACGTGGTCGACCGACAGCCCCGACCAGAGTGCCCGGAGCGACATGACAGCCTGCTCGAAGGTACCGTGGTGCGCCGCCAGATGGACGGCGTTCACGGCGCCGGCAGAGACGCCCGTCAGGATCGGCACCCGCAGCGTTGGGTAGCGTCGCGCCAGCCACGAGAGCAGCCCCACCTGGTAGGCTGCCCGGGCGCCGCCGCCAGTCAGGACGAGCCCCAGCATCCCGCCGCCGGCCTCCGGCAGGGTAGCGCCGCCTTCCTCGCCGGGGTGCGGCGCCGGGGTGACGTGCCCGCTCGCGCTCACTCTATCCATTCACCATCGCAGGGATCGCGGTCCCGGCCGCGGGGCCGCGACGCGTAGATCACTCTTTCACCAGATTATACGCCAGACACGAGCAAGGTGCCGCCCCATTTCACGCATCGGCACCGCCGGCGGATGCGTCGAGTGATCCTGCGGCTGCGTTCACAGGAGGGAGCGCCCCCGCCGGAATTGCGTCCGGCTGGTAGCGTCGAGGTCGGACGCTCCGGATGTACCTGACCATCGTTGGCGCAAAGTAGACGATGACGGCGAGCTTCACCGCCACGATCAGGATCAGCCCGGTCGCAATGAGGAATGCTGCAACGGCGGCGACCACGACGAGGAGGTACGCGGCGATCACCCAGCTCATGGCGTAGCCGAGCGCCGTCGTGCCCGAACGGTACTCCACTTCGGGGTTGGCGCGGGCGAGACGTTCGTGCAACGACCGGGTGAAAGCCACGTAACCCGCGTCGTCCTGTTCGAAATCGCCGATCCCGCGATACGAAGTATTCGAAATCGTGATCGAGCGCCCCGACCTTGCCATCAGCTCGAGGAGATAGCGCTGCCGCTGCACTCGCGTTGGCGCGTACCGCGCCCGCACCCGGTGTATGTCTGAGTAGGGGATTTCATCGGATCCGCCGCCGTCATCCCTCCATTCGATCGAATGGTCCGTCAGTCGGCACATCCGCCGGGGCTTCAGGGCGTGCAGCCGGTGCGCGTAATCCATTGATTCCGATCGAGTCGAGTCGAAGTGACAGGCGGAGGGATTCGGCCGATCCGGACGCGTTCTCCACGAGTCATCGTGCCGGCGCACCGGCGAGTATGCTGCAAAGTCGTACGGGGCGGGCATCCGCGCCAGACGTCCGGCGCTCCTTTGCCGCCGGTAGCGCGTCTCCGCGCGCGCCGGCCAGTGAAACGAGTGGTGTGGCCCGCGGTTTCAGCTCCCGGCCGGATTCGAAAACGGTTGCAACCGCAGGTCCCCGGCGACATACTACCGGGTGGCCGGCCGGATGGCCGTCAGATCCCGCCAACCGCCGAACGACGCGCCCGAAGACGGGAAACGGAGCCGACAGCGCGGCGCGGCGTTGTCCGCTTTCACTTCAATCAGGACTCTCCCCATGTCGATTGCCCGGAAAGCGCTGGCGTGGTTCGCGGCGGTGCAGTTCCTCGTCCTGACGCCAGGTCCCGAACTGGCTGCGCAGACGCGCACGATCACTCCCGGCCAGACGCTGACGGCCACGATGGACGCGCAGACGCCGCTGGACGAGTTCGATTCTCCGTTTCACGAGTATTACATAGCGGCGAATCCGGGAGACCTGATCACCGTCACCGTCCGCTCGACCGCCATCGACCCGCTGATCGAATGGGGGCTGGTCGACCGGGACGGCACGTTCTACATGGTCTGGGATGATGATGACAGCGGCGGCGGCCTGGATTCCCGCATTTCCGTCGTGGCATACGGGGAAACGGACCGCCTCCGCGTGAGTTCGCTGACCGGCGAGTTGGGCAGCTACACGATCTCCGTGGAGCGAGTGCCCGTCCCGGCTGCACACCCGGCGGGAACACTCCAGACATTGCCGCCCAACGGCAGTGTGACCACCCGGATCTCGAGCCAGAATCCGTTGGGTTCCAACGGTCTTCGCTACGTCGACTTCGCCTACGTCGGCGGTCCCGATGACATCATCGAGATCACGCCGGACGTGCTCGGCGGCGACGGCGCGGCCTTCACGTTCATGCTCTGGGGCGTTTCGGCCAACGGGGATTTCTTCATCGGCGATGCCTACGATCTGGATGTCGCCGTGTTTCCCGCCGGGCCTGAGCCCTGGACGCTGCGTGTGGGCGTATTCGAAAGCGCATTCGCAAATGGCGGCTCACTCGACCTCAGGCTGACCAGCCGCCTCCTCCAGGGGACGGGCACGGGCGCGGCGCCATCGACTTCGGCGCCGCAGGGGACCGGAAGCTTCCAGCCCATCGCGGCCAACCAGCCCGTGAGCGGTGCGCTGGCGACGACCGACCCGTCGCTCTCCAACGGCGCCTATTACGACCTGTATCTGTACCAGGGGCAGCCTGGGCAGCAGGTCACGGTCACGATGACGTCCTCCGCTTTCGACACGTATCTCGCCGCCGGTGCGGTGGCAAACGGCGAGTTCCAGGCGGAGCTGTTCGACGACGATGGAGGGGGCGGCACCAATTCCCGGATCGCGACTACCCTCGGCCCGTCGGGTACGCTGGCGATTCGCGCCTACAGCTATTCCCCCGCCGCCACCGGTGCGTACACGCTGATGGTGACCCCGGGCGTCGCGGTGACGCAGGCCCCGACCGGGGCGGGCCAGTCGCAATTCCGGCCGATCGCCGCGAACCAGGTCGTGTCCGCACAATTCGTATCCACGGATCCGAGGCTGACCGACAATTCGCATTACCACCTGTACCTCTACCGTGGACAGCCGGGCGAGCAGATCACGATCACCATGCGCTCCACGGTGTTCGACGCCTATCTCTATGGCGGGCGGGAGGAGAACGGTCAGTTCGTGTCAGAGACGTTCGATGACGACAGCGGCGGCGGTACCGATGCCCGGATCACGGCCGTGGTCGGGCCGTCCGGGACGTATGCCATCCGCGCGAATACATTCAGCGGCAATCAGACGGGACCGTACACGATCGTGGTCGAAACCTCCGGTGGCGGGGCGCAAGGTGCTGGTGGCGCGCAATTGCCTCAAGGCTACAGTCCGATCGGCGCCAACCAGACGCTCTCGGCCACGTTCGTCGGGAGTGATCCGAGGCTCACCGACAACTCGCACTACCACATGTATCTGTATCGCGGCCAGCCCGGTGAGCAGATCACGATCACGATGCGCTCGTCGGAGTTCGATACCTACCTGTCCGGCGGCCGCGTGCAGGACGGCGCATTCATCCAGGAGGCGGCGAACGACGACGGTGCCGGCGGCACGGATTCGCAGCTCACGGCGGTCACCGACGCTGCCGGCACCTACGCCATCCGCGCCAACACGCTCTATGGCGGAGTGACGGGCACCTACACGCTGACAGTGCAGGCGGCCGGCCAGTTGCCGCAGGGCGTTCGTCCGATCGCCGTGGGCCAGACGGTTTCCGGGCTCTTCACCGCGAGTGATCCCAGGCTCGGCGACAATTCTCATTACCACGACTACATCTACCGCGGGCAGCCCGGCGAGCAGATCGTCGTCACCATGAGGTCCGCGGCTTTCGACGCCTACCTCATGGGCGGCCGGTTCGACAACAACCAGTTCGTTGCCGAGCAGTCGAACGACGACGGGGCGGGCGGCACTGACGCGCAGCTCACGGCGACAGTCGGAGCGAACGGCACGTACGCGATCCGCGCCAACACCCTGTTCGGCGGCAACACCGGCGCATACACGCTTGCGGTGCAATCGGCGAGCGCTCCTGTGGCGGCGGGCACCGGTCCCGCCGTCCTGAGGGTCGGCCAGACGGTTAGCGGGCGGCTGCAGCAGGGCGACCCGCGCCTCGGCGACGACTCTTTCTACCACCCGTACATCTACGAAGGCGCGGCGGGCGAACGGCTGGTGATCACGATGACGTCGGCCGAGTTCGACACGTATCTCCGGTTCGGCTACGACCGCAATGGCCAGTTCGAGGTCATCACCTACGACGACGACGGCGGCGGGGGCACCAATTCCCGCATCGTCGTGACGCTCCCGCAGACGGCGCGGTACCAGATCCAGGCGAACTCGTACAGCGCCGGGTCCACCGGCTGGTACACGCTGAGCGTGGAGGACGCCGGTGCGCCCGGCCCGGCGAACGTGGCGACCATCGCGCTGAACCAGACGATCCAGTCGCGGCTGGAAGCGTCGGATCCGGTGCTCTCGGACAATTCGCACTACAAGCTCTTCGCCTACAGCGGCACCCCGGGCGAGCAGGTGCTGGTCACGATGCGGTCGTCCGAATTCGACACGTATCTGACCACGGGCCGTCTGATCGCCGGCCAGTTCGAAGCCGAGCAGAGCAATGACGATGGCGGCGGCGGTACCGATTCCCAGATCCTGACCACGATCGGCGCCGACGGCATTCTGCTGATCCGGGCGAACTCCTTCGCGGGCGGGCGGACGGGCGCGTTCACACTGACCGTGCAGCCCCCGTCCAGCGTGGCGACGACGCCGCCCCCGGCGCCTGCGGGTTCCGCCACCATCGCGGCGGGACAGACGATCCAGGGGATGCTGACGACCTCTTCGCGGATGCTGTCCGACAGCTCGTACTTCGACCAGTACGTCTACCAGGGCTCACCCGGCGACAGGCTGGCGATCACGCTCACCTCGAGCGCCTTCGACGCGTACCTGATGTGGGGCCGGCTGGATGGCGACCGGTTCCAGGGCATCGCGTACGACGATGACAGCGGTGGCGGCACCAACGCGCGACTGGAAGTCACCGTCGATGGAACGGGGGTGTTCGCCCTGCGGGCCAACGCGTACTACCCGGGCGAGACGGGCGCGTACACGCTCACCATCCAGCGGCTGGATGCGGCCACCCCGACACCCGGCGCCCCACCGGTCGCAGGGCCGACTCCAGCGCCGGCGCCGTCGAACCCGAACGTGCAGACGGGTGGGAAGTTCGTCCACCACTATGTCGAGTCGCCGAACGCGCACTACACTGCGCTGAGCCAGCGGATCAAGCAGCGCCGCATTCTCGAGGAGATCACCGGGCAGTTGAACGCGCGGCTGCATCTCCCGCGCAACATCGACGTCCTCATGGACGAGTGCGGGATGGTCAACGCCTTCTACATCCCGTCCGAAACGATGATCGTCTTCTGCTACGAGCTGCTCGACCTGCTGGCGGCGATCTTCGTGCCGGACGGGCAGTGGACGCCGGAACTGATGGACCAGGTGGATGGCGCGGTCCGCTTCATCCTGATGCACGAGATCGGTCACTCGCTGGTCCACGTCCTGGATCTGCCGATCACCGGGCGAGAGGAAGACGTGGTGGATCAGCTCGCGGTCTTCCAGCTCGTCCGCGGCGGGGACGAGAAGGGCGCGCAGGCCGCCGTCAACGGCGTGTCCGCGATCCAGCCGGCCACCACGGAGTTCGACGATCTCGACTTCGCTGATGAGCACTCGCTCGGCCCGGTCCGGCTCTTCAACGTGCTCTGCTGGATCTACGGGTCCGATCCGATGAAGTTCAGCCCGATCGTGGACAACGGCTGGCTGCCCGAGGACCGCGCCGTGCGCTGCCCCAGTGAATGGGACCGCATGTCCAAGGCCTGGCAGACGATTCTGTCGCAGTACACCATTCAGTAGGTCCGGCAGTCACACCCGCCCGGCGTGTGTCCACGCCCGGGGCATGGCGGCCGTCGCCGGAGATCCTCGCCTGGTTCGGCCCGGGCGCGGATCTCCGTCGCGCCGGCCGTGTAGCTCCTTGCGACGAGGGCTCCGCGCCGCAGCGCAGAAGTCATGGTCGTGATCACCACCGAGAGGAGAATGCCGCGACCCGTGCGATATCCTGCCCTGATCGGTCTCATCGCGCTGACCGCGACGAGTGTACGCGCGCAACAGCCCGCCGCGGGCGCGATCCCGTTCGAGGCGTATCACCTGGACAACGGCCTGCACGTGATCCTCGCCCCGGACCCGGAAGCCACGGCCGTGGCGGTGAACATCTGGTACAATGTGGGGAGCCGGCACGAGCGGCCCGGCCGCACCGGCTTCGCGCACCTCTTCGAGCACCTCATGTTCCAGGGTTCGGAGAACATCCCGGCGGGCGAGCACAGCCGCCTGATCGCGCTGGCGGGCGGCACATCGAACGCCTCGGTCACTGAAGACCGCACCAACTATTACCAGACCGTACCGCCGGAACGGATGAATCTGGCGCTCTGGCTGGAGGCGGACCGCATGCGCTCGCTCCGGATCACTGAAGACCGGATGCGGCGCGAGATCGAGGTCGTCAAGGAAGAGCGCCGGCTGCGATTCGACAATTCGCCGTACGGCACGACGCAGCTGACGGCGTACTACGAAGGGCCGTACTCGGCTGCCGGATGCTTCCCGTACGCCCATTCGCTCATTGGCACGATGGACGACCTGGACGCCGCCGAGCTGGCGGACGTGCAGGAGTTCTTCGACCTCTACTACGCGCCCAACAACGCGACGCTGGTGGTTGCCGGCGCGTTCGATGCCGAAGTCGCGCGGGAGCTGATCGACTCTTACTTCGGGTCGATACCGCGCGGGGACGATCCACCCGGCGTGACGTGTGAGAACCCGTTTGCGCAGCTCCCGCGGGACACGACGATATACGACACGAACGCGGTACTTCCCGCAGTGTTCGTCTCGTACGGCGGCGTCGCGATCGGTCATCCCGATTCGCCGGCGCTCGAGGTCCTCGCCCGGGTGCTCGGCATCGGGCAGAGCTCCCGGCTCTACCAGCAGCTCGTGCGCGGGTCTCAGGTCGCGGTGCAGGCCGGCGCGGGTGCCAGCTCGCGTCTCGATCCGGGCCTCTTCGTTGTCTATGCGGTCGCGAACCAGGGCGTTGAAGCGCCAGAGCTGCTCGCTGCACTGGATGCTGAGATCGAGCGCGTGATCCGGGATGGCGTAGCACCGGAGGAGGTCGAACGCGCGCGCAACCAGGTGCGGGCCCAGGTCATCATGGGGAGGCAGAACGTGATGGGCCGAGCCGAGGCGCTGCAGTCGGCCAACCACTTCTACGGTTCTCCGGACGCGGTGGCGACGGCAGTGGACCGTATCGCTTCGGTCACGCCGGCCGACGTCCAGCGCGTCGCCGTCACCTACCTGCGGCCCGACAACCGGGTGGTGATCCGAACGCAGCCCGGCCCCGCTCCACAGGAGGGGAACGCACCATGAGCTGGCACCGTGAACGGAGGGCGGGCCTGGTCGCGGCGGCGGCGCTGGCTGTCGCGGCGGCGGTCGCGCCTTCGCCGGCGCTCGCCCAGGTGGAGCCGCCGCCACCGCTTCCGGCATCGCCGATCCGGTTCCCCGAGTTCAGGGAGTACAGACTCGAGAACGGGCTTCGGGTCGCTGTCGTTTCCTACGGGACGCAACCCGTTGTGAGCGCTCGCCTGTACGTCCGCGGCGGCTGGTCCGCCGATCCACCGGCGCAGGCGGGGCTTGCTGCACTCGCGGCGACAGTCCTCACCCGAGGCACGGCGAACCGCACGGCTCCCGAGATCGCTGCGCTGATCGAGGGCGTCGGGGGCTCGATATCCGCGAACGCCGGCCAGGAGTTCTTCAACGTCGGAACGGTCTCGCTCACGGAGGATGTCGAGCTCGCCTTCGATCTCCTCTCCGACGTCGTCCGGAACGTGACGTTCCCCGAAGACGAGGTGGAGCTCGCGCGCAGGCAGATACTCTCCTCGCTCCAGGCGGAGCTCGGCGAGGCGGATGTCGTCGCGTCGAAGACGTTCGACACGGTGCTGTACGGGAGCGATCACCCGTACGGCCTGAACGCCACGCCCGCGACAGTGCAGGCCATCTCGCGGGACGACCTGCTCGCATTCCGCGACCGCGTCCTCGTGCCGAACGGCGGCCTGCTGCTCGTCGCGGGGCAGGTCGACCCCGACCGGGTCGCGGCGCTGGCCCGCCAGTACTTCGGAGACTGGTCGGGCGGCCAGCCATTCGCGCCAGTGGTGCCCGAGCCGGCGCCACGCACGTCCCGGGATGTCTACCTCGTCCACCGGCCCGGTTCGGTCCAGTCCGTCGTGATGGTGGGCGACCTGGGGATCGCGGCCGACAATCCGGACTACTTCCCGCTCCTCGTCCTGAACCAGGTGCTGGGCGGTTCGGAAGGTCGTCTGGAGGATGTTCTGCGGGAAGAACGCGGCTGGACGTATTACGCCTATTCGACTTTCAACAGGCCCACGCGGCGAGGCTACTTCCTGGCCCAGACCGAATCGCGAACCGAGGTAACCGACTCGACGGTGGCGGAGATCCTCGAGCAATTCCGGCGTCTTCGGGACGAGACGGTACCCGAGGCCGAGCTCGAGGAGGCGAAAGCCTTTCTGGCCGGCAGCTTCCCGCTCCGCCTCGAAACGGCGGATCAGGTAGCGAGCCAGCTCGCCGGCTCACTCCTGCTGGGCCTGCCCATCGAGGACGTGACCGAATACCCGGAGCGGATCCGCGCCGTGACTGGTGACGATGTCCGCCGCGTCGCGAGGGAATACATCGACCCGGATCGGGTGGCGGTGATCGTGGTAGGTGACGCTACGATCCTGCTGGATCGGCTCCGGGCGCTTGGAACGATCCACCTGCTGGATGTGGAGGGGAATCCGCTGTCGCCGGAGTCACTGGGGAGTCAGTTGGCGCCGTAGGCTCCAGAGCGCGGCACGCCGTCAACGGAACGCTGCGCGCACACCGAGGTCGAGGCGGGTGTGGCGGCTGGTTCCACTCTCCACCCCCTCCCGCTCGTGGAACGCCCAGAACCGCTTGATCTCTACGTAGATACCCCGGCGGCCGCCCGAGAACATGATTTCGAGGCCACCGCCGACGCTCAGCAGCAGGTCGACGTTGGTGTCGCGGAGGTCTTCGAGGCGGTAGCTGATGATGCCGGCGCCCCCGTTCACGTACCCGATGTTGCCGATGAACGGGAGGCCGACCATGCGCCCGATCTGCCCGAGGCCGTTGCCGCTCAGGCGACCATTGAGGAGCAGCGTGCTTATCGTGGCCGTACCCGAGGCGATCATGCTGCTGCCGCCCGCCACTCGCTCGTACCGCGTCCGGGCAAGGGTACCTTCGGCCCCGAGCCAGAAACCCTCCCCGAGCTCCGTATAGAGCGAGGCACCGCCGCCGAACGCGGCGTCGGCCATGGCCCAGACCGATTCGGAACCCGGGTCGTAGAATCGGCCGACATCGAGGTACAGGAGCCCGTGGCCGGAAACGGTGACGGTCCGCGACGAGTCTGAAGAGGCCGATTCGGGCAGCCGCTGCCGTGCGGCGGCTGGCATCGGTGCCGTCGCGAGGGCGCCAATGACGATGGACAACCCAATGGCCATGTGCACGACTCGGTTCATGCTGCCAACGTAACGCGATGACGGCACTGGCTCAACACCGGGGCACCGGCCGTGCGGCGGGCTGCGGGGAGGTGAAACTCTCGACGCGTGGTGCCGTATCACCATCACCGGTCGGCCCGGGCATGCGTCTCGCCTGGGTCGGCCGCGGCAGCTAGCCCGGAAGAGATCACCCGGATGTCACACGCGCCGGAGGACGCCATGCCGTCCCGTTCCCATGACCTCGTGCGAGCACTTCCGCTGGCGATCCCGGCGATCATCGCCATTGCCGTCCTGTCGGGATGCGCAACCGGCACGAACGCACCGGCCTCGCCGACTCCAGCGACCAGCACCACCCAGCCATCGCTGCCGCCTGCCCCGGACGACGCGTCACGCGCCGAGTTCGAGGCGCTCTTCCTTGCACGGACCGACAGCGCCCTCAGCAACTACAGCGAGGCAGACGTCGATTTCATTGCCGGGATGATCGCGCACCACGCCCAGGCTCTCGTGATGGCCGGGCTGGCGGACGCGAACGACGCCGGCCCACAGGTGCGCACGCTCGCGGCGCGGATCCGGATCGGCCAGCAGGACGAGATCTCGCTGATGCAGGACTGGCTTCGAGACCGCGGGCTCCCCGTCCCGGAAGTCCACGTCGACGGCGTCGACATGATGGTGCACGGCATGCAACACGCCCATGACATGCCGGGGATGCTGACCCCCGAACAGATGCAACAGCTCGGTGAGGCCCGCGGCGCCGATTTCGACAGGCTTTTTCTGGAATACATGATCCAGCACCACCATGGCGCGATCGTCATGGTCGATGCATTGTTGGGCACGGACGGCGCCGCGCTGGACCCGCTCGTTTTCAAGCTCGCGGCGGAGATCCACGCAGAACAGACGACCGAAATCGCGAGAATGGAGTCGATGCTGGACGCCATGCAGGCGGGGCTGGCACCGTGACTGACCAACGGTCGACGCGCCGCCATGGCATCGCGGAACCCACTGCGCATGAGGAGATCCGATGAGACCGGGTAACAGCTTTGGATTGCTCGCGGTAGTTGGGATCCTGCTCGCTACGGCGGGGTGTGCCTCGAGCGGGGGGCCGGCGGCCGCCAGCCCGACCGTGCCCTTCGCGGATGCGCTTCGTCCGACGCCCGATCCGCGCATCGGACTCAGCGCCGGGATCCTGAACGCGGGTCAGGCCATCTGGAACATGCGCCTGCTCTCGACGGTGGCGACTCCGGAACCCTTCGTCGGCGCCAACAACTCCGACCTCGCCTTCAAGGATTCCTACGTCATCCAGGGGAACTATCGAGGATTCCAGGTCTGGGACATCTCGGATCCGGCCGCGCCCGAGCTCCTGTCGGCCCAGATCTGCCCCGGCGCGCAGGGCGACGTTTCGGTCTACGGCAATCTCCTGTTCGTCTCTACCGAATACCTTGATGGGCGGCTCGACTGCGGGGCCGAACCGTCGAACGCCGCCGTGAGCCCCGACCGTCTTCGCGGGATCCGCATCTTCGACATCAGCGATATACGGAACCCGGAGTACATCGCCAGCGTCCAGACGTGCCGGGGCTCCCACACCCATTCGCTGCTGGTGCCCCCGGACGATCCCGACCACGTGTACGTCTACGTCTCCGGCTCGGCGCCGGTCCGGCCGGCGGAGGAGATGCCCGGTTGTTCGGACGCGCCGCTGAGCGTGGATCCGAATTCGTCTCTCTTCCGGATCGAGGTCATTCGCGTACCGCTCGCCGATCCGTCGCGGGCGGAAATCGTGAGCTCACCGCGGATCTTCGCCGACCTCGGCGCGCCCCCGCTCCGTTCGCCGACCGAAGCGGAGCTGGCGGATATCCAGGCCAGGCGGCAGCGGGAGTTCGCGAATGGTCAGTTCGTCGCGGTGATCGACGGGGCGTGGTGGCGGCTCGCACCCGAAACCGCGACCATGTTCCTCGACAGCATCGTCGCGGCACGCGGTGGCAGCGGCGCACCGACGGCCGCAGATTCACTCGCGCTCTTCGAAGCGCTCCCGGAGCTGCTCGCGGCGAGGCTCGCGGCTCAGGGCCGCCCGGCCCGGGAAGGCCCGGACCAGTGCCACGACATCACGATCTATCCTGCGATCGGGTTGGCCGGCGGCGCGTGCGAAGGGTTCGGGCTGCTCCTGGACATCAGTAACCCGATAGACCCCCGCCGGATCGCCGCCGCTGCCGATACCAACTTCTCGT
>DATMSC010000231.1:0-1512 GCA_035565595.1 Longimicrobiales bacterium
AAGAGCACGCTCCTGCGGCAGGTCGGGCTGATCCAGCTCATGGCCCAGATCGGGTCGTTCGTACCCGCCGAGGAAGCGAGACTCCCGTTGGTCGACAGGATTTTCACGCGCGTGGGCGCGTCCGACAACCTGGTGCGCGGCCAGTCCACGTTCATGGTCGAGATGAGCGAGACCGCTGCGATCCTGAGCTCCGCGACCTCCGCGTCCCTCGTCCTGCTGGACGAGATCGGCCGCGGCACCGCCACCTTTGACGGTGTCAGCATCGCGTGGTCGGTCACGGAGCACCTGCACGACAGGATCGGAGCCAAGACGATATTCGCCACCCATTACCACGAGCTGACCCGCCTCGGCGATCTCCTCCCGGGCGTCTTCAACATGCACGTTATGGTGAAGGAGACAGGCGACGACATCGTGTTCCTCCGGCGCCTCGATCGGGGCGGCGCGGACCGGTCGTACGGCATACAGGTCGCGCGGCTCGCCGGCCTGCCGCCCAGCGTCGTCGCGCGGGCGAAGGTGATCCTGCGCGAGCTCGAAGGCAGCCACACCGTCGGGGGGACGGGCGTCGGCGCGGACAGCCCGCCGGGCGATGCTGCCGCCGAGCAGTTGACGTTCTTCCAGGCGCCGGCGTCACCCGTCCTGGAGAAGCTACTCCAGTTGCATGTCGACGCGCTGACTCCGCTCGAGGCGCTGAATCTGCTCGCCGAGCTGCAGGCGGAGGCCCGGGGCCGGTCGGCCGGGTCCTGATCAGGAAGCGCGATGTTTCCGCGTGGTTGCGGGAGAGTATGAAGGATGGTCCGAAGACTGATTTTCGGCACGGTGCTGGCCGTTGCCGTAATGGCGTGTGGCGCCGAGCCGGAACCGATAGGAGGACTCACTCCGGTCGGCGACATCCCGAAGTTCGAGTTTCCGATCGAGCTCTGGGACCAGGGCGTGGAAGGTTCGACAGTGCTGCTCATCCACGTGAACGAGGGCGGTCAGGTGGACAGCGTGATGGTCCATGAATCGAGCGGCTACGAGGCGTTCGACCAGGCCGCCGTCGACGGCGCGCGGGAATTGCGCTTCGAGCCGGCCGTGCAGGGCGGTAGGGTCGTCCCGACGTGGGCGAGACTACCGATCAGATTCTCCCGGGACAGCGCGGGGATCCAGTCTCCCATTGTGGCTGATCCGCGATGAGCTGGCAGCCTGCTGGTACGCCTCCACGCTACGCGCGTCCGCTGAACAGCGTGCTGGACGCCATTGGCTGGACGCCCATGATCCGCCTCCAGCACGTGATCGACGGCGCGCGCACCCCGGTGCTGGCCAAGGCGGAGTTCTTCAATCCCGGCGGCTCGGTCAAGGATCGAATTGGTCTCGCCATGATCGAGGCTGCGGAACGCGAGGGGCGGCTGCGCCCTGGCGGCGTGATCGTGGAGGGGACCAGCGGCAACACGGGCGTGGGGCTGGCGATCGCCGCCGCGCTCAAGGGTTACCGCTGCATCTTCACGATGCCGGACAAGATGAGCCAGGAGAAGG
>DATMSC010000232.1:0-5785 GCA_035565595.1 Longimicrobiales bacterium
AAAAAGACCCGGTTCCGCGGTCGCGATAGCAATCGCCGTGGGCGGCGGCCTGGAGGTGCCGCGGCCGCCGTCCGCCGGATATGCGGCTGCAGCCCACCGGAGCGCGGGCAGACACGCCAGATCCCAATCCTCCTTGTATCCCAGGAACTTCTCTTCGAAGCGGTGTAGCGATCCGAGCCGGCGGTGCCGGGTGTCGCCAGCCACGAGCAGAGCAGCGGTCGCCAGCCGGGTCACGTCGTCACGAACTCGTCGTGCGGCGCGGGCACGCCGCCCGTAGGCCAGGGCGCGCCGCGCCGCGACACTACCACGATCCACCCAGCCGAGAAGGCATTCCGCACAGAACGCCGCGTCAGCCGGGGTGAAGGGGAGCACGGGGACCGGCTCATCGGGCGGCCAGACGGGCAGCGCGTCGGCTACGGCGTCGACCAGCATCGGCGTGCGTTGCCCCGGCGCGAGATCCTCCAGAGTGAGCGTCCACGACTGGAGTGGCACGCCGGTCCCCCGACTGATGCGTTCCGCTTCCGCAGCCATCCAGCCTGAGAGTCCGGCGCGTTCATCTGCACTGGCCGCGAACACCATGAGCACGTCAATGTCGGATTCTGCGTCGTGGTCACCGCGGGCGCGGGATCCGAACAGCACCGCCCGGACCAGCTCGAAGGGAAGGGCTGCGCGCGCCTGTTCCACAAGGCGGGTGACCGCGGCAAGCTCGCGGCGTGACAGGGCCAGGTGGATGAGTGCCATGTGCCGGGCGTGAGGCAAGGGGCGTACCGGGGAGTGGCGTGAGGGCTACCGCCCGCGCGCTGTCGCGCCGGTGCCCATTCGTTTCATCTTCGTGCGAAGCAATGAGGGAAATGAGGAAAGCGCCGCCGGGGAAACGTCCCACTGGCCACGCGACGACGTCGCCGGCCACCTCCCGCGCTCTTCGGTGTATACGTCGGTTCCGTGAACGTAACACGAACCGCGGTGAAGCCAGAATGATCCTGATTGCGCCGACTGCATTCAAGGAGACGATGTCGGCACCGGTGGTTGCGCAGGCGATGGCGGCCGGTGTCCGCGCTGCCGTGTCTGCACCTGTCCTCACGTTGCCGTTGTCGGATGGCGGTCCGGGGCTGATCGACTCGATCCGGACCGTGCACGGTGGCGACGTCGTTGCGATCGACGTCACCGGTCCGCTCGGGGAGCCCGCGGTCGCGCGCCTTCTCCGGCTTGGCGACCAATTCATACTCGAGGCCGCGGAAGCTTGCGGGCTCCACCTCGTGCCGCGCGAGGCGAGGAACCCACTCGCGGCGCACACGCGGGGCGTGGGCGAGATGATCCGTTGGGCCGCGCAGGCAGGTCCTTCGAGGATCATACTCGGCCTCGGCGGTTCGGCAACGATCGACGGTGGCGCGGGTATGGCGCGGGCGCTCGGGTGGCGTCTCCTCGACTCGAGGGGACAACCGATCCCGGATGGGGGCGGCGGACTCACCCGACTCAGCCGGATCGAACCGCCCGAAGACGGGCCGGCGCTGCCGCCGGTGACGGTCCTCGTGGACGTCCGGAACCCGCTTCTTGGGCGCGACGGCGCGGCGCCGGCCTTCGGTCCACAGAAGGGCGCCGACGCGCCGGCCATCCGAAAACTCGCGCGCGGGCTCACGCGGCTGGCCGACCGATTCGCCGCGGACCTGGGGGTCGACGTGCGCGCGCTCAGAGGTGGTGGCGCGGCGGGTGGGCTCGGTGCCGGCGCGGCCGCGTTCCTCGGCGCGTCGATCGAGGCCGGCAGTGACTGGGTGCTCGCCGCAGTGGGTTTCGACCAGGCCCTGGACAAAGCGAGCCTCCTCGTGACGGGCGAGGGCGAATACGACGCCCAGAGCGGGTGGGGCAAGATCGTGGGCGAGGTCGCGGCCCGTGCCCGGCGCAGGGGGATCCCGGTGCTGATCATCGCCGGACGCGTGCGCACGGAACCGCCGGAGGGCGTCATCGCCGTGGACGGAGAGGGGAAGTGGCTGACAGAGGCCGACGTGTCGCGCCTCGTCGCCAGGGAGGTCCGGAAGCTCGGCCTCGCGGCGAAGCTCGCGCCGTGACCGAAGCGCGGGCGGCCACAGGCCGCCGTGCCAGGCGCCGCAACGCGCGGTTTGACGCGACCATGCGCGGGGAATAACTTCTCGCCTTCCACTTACGGGAACCTTCGGGATAATCGACAGATGGCAAGTGGCAGCGACCTGATGGATCGCCTCGTTTCGCTGTGCAAGCGGCGGGGCTTCATTTTCCAGTCCTCGGAGATCTACGGCGGCACCGGCTCGGTGTGGGACTATGGCCCGCTGGGCGTCGAGCTCCAGCGCAACGTGAAAGACGCGTGGTGGCGCTCGATGGTCCACGAACGGGACGACATCGAGGGCGTTGACGCGGCCATTCTGATGCACCCGCGCGTGTGGGAGGCGAGCGGTCACGTCGCCGGATTCACCGACCCGCTCGTGGAGTGCCGGAATTGCCATCGTCGGTTCCGGGCCGATGCACCGGAGCTGAACGACTCGGGCCAGTGCCCGGTCTGCGGCACGCCCAACGCTCTCTCCGAGCCCCGCCTCTTCAATCTCATGTTCAAGACGTTCATGGGACCGGTCGAAGAGGATGCGGCTGTCGTCTATCTCAGGCCAGAGACGGCGCAGGGGAGCTACGTCAACTTCCAGAACGTGCTGACGAGCACGCGGCAGCGTATCCCGTTCGGCATCGCGCAGGTCGGGAAGGCGTTCCGGAACGAGATCACCCCTGGCAACTTCATCTTCCGGACGCGCGAGTTCGAGCAGATGGAGATGCAGTATTTCGTCGAGCCCGGGACGGACGACGAATGGTTCGAGTACTGGAAGGCCCGGCGCATGGAGTGGATCCAGTCGCTCGGCGTGCGTCCTGAGAAGCTGCGCTTCCACCAGCACGGACCGGACGAGCTGGCGCACTACGCCAAGACCGCATTCGACATCCAGTACGAGTTCCCGTTCGGCTGGCACGAGTTCGAAGGGATCCACAACCGCACCGACTTCGACCTGCGGCGGCATCAGGAGTACTCCGGCAAGAAGCTGGAGTACGTGGATCCGGTGGACCGCGACAAGCGCTACATCCCGTACGTCGTCGAAACAGCGGTCGGCGTGGGTCGGACGGTGCTCGCCCTGCTCGCTGACGCGTACCGCGAGGAGGAGGTGGAGGGCGAGACCCGCGTCGTGATGTCGCTGCACCCGCGCGTGGCGCCGATCAAGACGGCCGTGTTCCCGCTCGTTAAGAAGGATGGCATGCCCGAGGTCGCCCGGCGCATCCACGAGGCGCTGCGCGCCGCCGGAATCCCGTCGTTCTTCGACGACAGCGGCTCGATCGGCCGGCGCTACCGCCGGCAGGACGAGGCCGGCACTCCGTGGTGCATCACGGTGGATGGCCAGTCGACGGAAGACGACACGGTCACGATCCGCGACCGGGATACGCTGCGGCAGGAGCGGGTGAACGCGGGCCGGGTGGTGGAGTGGGTGCGGGAAAAGCTCACAACGGCATAGGGCTAAGGCCAGGGCTGAGGCTGGGGCTAATCCGGGGCCCGGCAAGGCATCCGGCGCTCGACACGACCACGGCAGGGGCGTCCGTCCGGCGGGCGAACATGGCCGGGGACCATGAACTCTCCTGTACCCATCGTTGCCCCGGCAGGCATTCGTAGGACCGAGCAGGCGGCGCCCTCGCGCTGTTTCGAGAGCGGCGGACCCGCCTGTCCGCCCCTACAACACAGCCCGGACATTGATTTCCGTGTGCCGGAACGCGACGCGCGTGTTCCCGCCCCGAAGCCAACGTACCCCGCGGACCGGCAACCCACCGGCATCAGCTTTAGCCCTGGCCCTATGCCGTTCTCCGTGACTCACCCCTGCGGCATTGCCAGTACATTGACCGGGATGCACGCGCATACCAGGGGATCGCCACTACCCGGCAGCGGATACACCCCGCGGACCGGAAACCCACCGGCATCAGCCTTAGCCCTAGCCTTAGCCTTAGCCCTATGCCGTTCCCAGCGGCTCGCCCCGCTCGCGCTTGCAGCCATGATGGCGGGGTGTGCCGGAAGGGTAGTGCTGGCGGACGGCGGGGCGAGCGCGGCCAGGACGTACTACCTGTATGTGGCGAACGAGTCGTCGGACATCGTGAGCAAGGTGGCGTTCAGCCCCGATTCCGGCGCACGTGTCGTGAAGGAGATCCCGGTCGGGTTGATGCTCGCGGACCCGGACGCGCCGCACGGCCTCGCGGTGTCGCCGGACGGCGAGTCCTGGTACGTCTCACTCGCGCACGGCACGCCGTTCGGGTCGGTGTGGAAGTACTCGACAGCCGAAGACACGCTGGTCGGGAGAGTCCAGCTCGGACGGTTCCCGGCCAGCATGGGGCTCACCCCTGACGGGACCTTCCTCTTCGTCTCCAACTTCAACCTGCACGGCGAGCACGTGCCCTCCGGCATTTCGGTCGTGTACGCGCCGGAGATGATCGAGGTGGCGCGCCCGACCACCTGTGTCATGCCGCACGGCGGCCGCGTGAACGTGGCCGGGACACGCCACTACTCCACGTGCATGCACAGCGACCAGCTCGTGGAGCTGGACGCGACGTCGACGTTTCAGGTAACGGGCCGCATGTCGCTGATACCCGGGGCGGAGACTTCGCTCGCCGTCGACGACTCGACTTCCGCCGGTGGGGCGCACGACCACGGTGCGGACTCGCCGGTCTGTTCTCCGACCTGGGTGGCCATTGGCCGGGGTGCGCGGGCCAACCGCTTCGTGTACGTGTCGTGCAACCGTCTGGCGACGGTGCTCGAGATCGACGTCGTCGATTGGCGAGTGACTCGCCGGTTCGAAACCGGCGAGGCCCCGTACAACCTGGAGACGACGCCGGACGGCCGACTGCTCCTGATCACGCTGCGCGGGGCGCAGGGTGTCGCCATCGTCGACCTGGAGCGGGGCACCGAACGGGCGAGGATCCCGACGACGCAACCGATCACGCACGGCGTGGTCGTGTCACCGGACGGCCGCTACGCCTTCGTCACGAACGAAGCCGTCGGCAGCACGCGCGGCACGCTGGACGTCATCGACCTCGGCCGCTTCGAGCGCGTGGCCTCCGTCGAGCTCCGTCACCAGCCCGGCGGCGTCGATTTCTGGACCGTCCGCTGACGCGAAAGCGCGATCCACCATGAAGTACATTGAGTTCGAGGCCCTTGCGTGGGAGATGTGGGACGAGATCCCCGACGAGTACAAAGAGGGGGTCGACGGTCTCGTCATCCGGCGAGAAGCGCTCCCGCACGCGGCGTTGCCGGACGTCTACACGCTGGGCGAGTGCCATACGGAGCCGTACCCATCCGAGGTCGGCGGGCCTGATACCACCCGTTCGGTCGTCGTGCTGTATTACGGCTCGTTCTGGCGGCTCTCGCGTCTGGACGACGAGTTCGACTGGGAAGCCGAGTTGTGGGAGACGATCACCCACGAGCTGCAGCACCACCTGGAGTCGCTCGCGTCCGAAGACGCCCTCGAGGAGATGGATTACGCCGCGGACGAGAACTTCAAGCGTCTCGAGGGCGAGCCGTTCGATCCCTTTTTCTACCGCTCCGGTGAAAAGCAGGCCCCGGGCGTGTTCCGGGTCGAGAATCACTTCTTCATCGAGGTTCCCGTCAGCGCTGCCAGTGAAGCGCCACTGAGCGTAGAATTTTCCTGGCAGGCGCGACCGTACCGGGTGCCGGTGCCGCGGGACCCCGGCGACATCTGTTTCGTCGAGGTCGATGGGGGCGTGCCGGATTCCGCGCCCGGGG
>DATMSC010000233.1:0-2109 GCA_035565595.1 Longimicrobiales bacterium
GCGAGTACCACCCGCGCCCGCCCTGCGAGATCCGGAACCACCCACGTCCGCGCATAGTGGCTGGTGGCGTCCATCGCCGCCACCACTGCCGAAGCCTGACCGTCGCCTACTTCGATCGCCAGGAGGCCGCCGGGGCGGAGGCGTTCCGCAGCGCCTGCGATGAGCTCCCGGATCACGTCGAGGCCGTCGTCGCCAGCGAAGAGCGCCACCGGCGGCTCCCACTCCCGCACCTCCGGCGCCAGGCCGTCGCGGTCCGGCGCCGCCACGTACGGCGGATTGCTCACGATCACGTCGAACCGCTCACCGGGATTGATCGGCTCCCAGAGCGAGCCGCGCCTGAATTCCACAGCAGTGTCGAGGCCGAGGCGCCGCGCGTTCTCTCGCGCCACGTCGATCGCGTCACCGGAGACGTCGGTCGCGACGATTCGCGCGAAGGTCCCCTCGGCGGCCAGGCTGAGCGCTATGGCACCGGAACCGGTCCCTATGTCGAGCGCCTCGCACTTCCCGTCCCTGGTTCCCGCCGCCCACTCCAGTACGGCGCCGACGACGACCTCCGTCTCCGGGCGTGGCACGAGCACCCGCCGATCGACCCGCAGCGTCAGATCACGAAAGGGGGCTTCCCCCGTAATATATTGCAGCGGCTCCCGCCGCATCCGCCGACGTACAGCCTGCCGATATGCCTCGATCTCCGACTCGGTCAGCGGACGATCGTGCTGCAGGTAGATCTCGAGCCGGGAAACTCCAAGGACTTTTGCCAGGAGCAGCTCTGCCTCGAGGCGTGGCTGCTCGATGCCGCGCGCCTCGAGAACCTCCGCGGCCTTCCTGGCGAGAACCAGGGGAGTCCGGGTCACGGCGGTCACCCCCGGTATCGCGCGGCGCGCGATCGCTCCCCTCCGCGGCCAACGGCCCGGCACCCGTGCGCGGCCATCGCTCGTGCCAGGACGCGCGTCATGCCACCGCCTGCGATTCCAGCCGCTCTGCGTCACGGGCGAGGCGCAGGGCGGTTACGATCTCGTCGAGATCGCCGTCAAGGATCTCCTGAAGGCGGTAGAGCGTTAGGCCGATACGGTGATCCGTCACACGGCCCTGCGGGAAGTTGTAAGTCCGGATCTTGGCTGACCGATCGCCGGTGCCGACCTGGAGCCGCCTCTCTCTCGCGCGCGCCGCCTCCTGTTCTGCGATCCGCAGATCCAGCAGCCGGCTGCGCAGCACGCGCAGCGCCTTCGCCCGATTCTTGTGCTGGGATTTCTCGTCCTGGCAGGTCACGACGAGACCGGTCGGAAGGTGGGTAATGCGTACCGCCGAATCCGTCGTGTTCACCGACTGGCCGCCCGGCCCCGACGAACGGTACACATCGATCCGCAGGTCCTCGTCCCGGATCTCGACGTCCACTTCTTCGGCCTCCGGCAGCACCGCGACCGTCGCCGCCGACGTGTGGATGCGGCCCTGACTCTCCGTCACCGGCACCCGCTGTACGCGGTGCACGCCCGACTCGTTACGCAGCTCGCCATAGGCGTCGCGGCCGCGCACGATGAAGGTGACTTCCTTGTACCCGCCGAGCTCCGACTCCGATACGTTGACCAGCTCCGTCGACCAGCCGCGCGATTCGGCGAAACGGATGTACATCCGGAACAGGTCCGCAGCGAAGAGGGCGGCTTCCTGCCCGCCGGTACCGGCACGGATCTCGACGACGGCCGCCCGATCGGCGAGGGGATCGCGCGGAAGGAGCTGGCTGCGCAGGAGATCCGTCAGCTCGGCCTCCTCAGCGGCAAGGGATTCGATCTCCGCTTCTGCCAGCGCTATCAGCTCCGCGTCATCGCCAGATCGTGCCAGCTCGCGTGCCTGCTGGAGCTGCTCGCGCGTCCGCAACAACCGGCGGGCAGTTTCCACGGCCGGAGCCAGCTCCGCATGCTCCCGCGCGACTTCCCGCAGCGCTTTCGGATCGTCCAGCACGGCCGGACTGGCCAGCCGGTCGGTCAGCTCCTCATGGCGCCGGAGGAGCTCGCCAATGCGGTCGTCGATCGTGCTCATGGATCAAATGTCGAAAGAGCCGGGGTGCCCCGGCTCTCCGTCACGCTCCAGACTTTTCCGGCCGCTGGCGCCACTTCT
>DATMSC010000234.1:0-4851 GCA_035565595.1 Longimicrobiales bacterium
CACGACGGACGCGGCGGCGCTGGCCAGGAGGAGCGCTTCATCCATGCGCGCTCCGGCGGCCAGGGCGAGGACGAGATTGGCGGTGACGGCGTCGCCGGCACCCACGATGTCGATTTCACCGTGGACGGGGTACGCAGGGACGTGGTGCGCCTCGCCATCGGGGAGCGCGCCGACCATCCCGCGCCCGGCCAGTGTCACGACCACCGGGCGGCCATTCGCCGCCGCGAGCGCGGCAGCCGCTTCCCGCACGGCGTCGACGCCGGCGTTCCGCCGCATGCCTGCGACCGACGCCAGCTCCACGGCGTTCATCTTCCACATGATCGGTGGAAAGTCGCGCAGCCCGCGGCGGCTGTCTGCACAAATGAGGAGGCCAGGGCGGCGAGCAGCCAGGTCCGCGAGGGCGTCGAGCACACGCCGGGTGACCACGCCGGTTTCCGCAGCCTCGACCTGATCGAGGAGGATCATCGCGTCGACGACCGGTGCCAGCTCGTCTACGGCTTCGATGATCTTGTCGATCAGGGCCGGGGGCGTGGGCGACCAGTTCTTCGTGTCCAGGCGGCTCAGCTCTCGGGGCGGTGAGCCCGGCTCGACCACGAGCGGCTTGCAGTACGTGAACGTCCGCCTCGCCGCCGTCCTCCGGAACCGGCCGGGCACCACACCGGGCAACTTCCGCAGAGCCCGCCGCAGCTCGTAGCCCTCGCCGTCGTCGCCGCAGTACCCGACGATGTGGATCTCGCGCGCGCCCAGCGCCGACAGGTTGTTGACGATCGTCCCCGCACCGCCCGGGAGCGATCGCACGCGCACCACGTTGTGCACCGGCAGCCCCGTCTCGATCGACGTCTCCTCGAGACCCGGGTCGATTTCGAGGTAACGGTCCAGGCAGAAATCGCCGATCACGGCTACCCGCAATGTGGGGTAGCGGCCGGTGATCTCGGTGAATCTGGACGCATTGAGTGATGGCATAGGGCCAGGGCTAATGGGGCTGGAGTTGTTGTAAAGAGAGCTTCGTCGTCGTGGGGGGCTGACGCAAGGCTGGGTCCGATCGGACAGCGATCGAGCGGCGCACACCGGCGCCCCGCCGAAGTGGCTGGACCGGGATTCCCCCGTCCGCTGGAGCGACGTACCCACCCAACCGTCATCCCCGCGAACGCGGGGATCCAATCCCTTCCCCACCGTCATCCCCGCGAACGCGGGGATCCCTGCGAGGGCGCGCTACTGCAGACATTGGCCCTGGCCGTAGCCCTCGCCCCAGCCCTATGCCGTCGAAAGCACGCGATAGAGCTTGTGCAGAAAAGCGAGGTTGTCGCACTGGACGTAGTGCATCTCTCCGCCCATGCGAGAAAAGCTCTTGCAGAATCGGAGGTAGTAGGCCGGGCTGGTCCGGGGAGGCTCTCCCCGGCGCCAGTCCCAGCCGCCGCCATCCTGGATGTCGACGACGTAGATCGCGTGGCCGCTGACCGCCTCCCGTCCCTCCTGGAATCGGATGTTGTGGACGCAGCTCAGCGCCTTCTCGAAGACCTGCGGCGCCATGATCGCGGAGCCGATGGAGAGGACCACACCGCCGTCGAGGGTGTCGATGGCGCCGGCGACCCGGTGGAAGTCAATCGTCGCGGCGCGACCGATCACCGCGCCGTCGAACATGGGGTGGTTGGCAATGATGTCGTAGCCGATCCCCGGGTGCACGGTCATACCCACGCCGTGGCGGTACGCCTGCGCGAGCACGGACGCGTGTTTCCACTGATGGCGGACCGCAATCCGCCCGGTGGGCAGCCCGTGCTCACGGATCGCGTTGAGCGCAGCCGCCCGGGCGGCGGTGAGCGGATGCGCCGGCTCGGCCCGGATCGCGTCCTCGAGCTCGTCGGCAGCCGGGAGCTTCGTGCCGTCTTCGTGGATGAAGCGGCCCAGCGCCTCGCCGTACCCCTCCCCGCGCAATCCGCCCGCGAGCAGCGCGACATAGATCCACCGGCCGGTCTCATCCCAGGTGCCGAATGTGCCGCGGGCGACGTTGTCGCGAACGTCTTCCAGCGAGCGGCCCAGCCATGCGTACTCCCAGTCGTGAATCGTGCCGGCGCCGTTCGTGGCCAGGTGCGTGAGCCAACCCCGCGCCATCAACTCGCCCAGTATCGGCGCGGCGCCGTTCCTCAGCAGGTGCGCGCCGTAGAAAAGGAGCACCCCGGCGCCCCGCTCCCTCGCCGCGCGGATCCGGTCCGCGCAGGTGGCGACCGCGGCCGCGGCAGCGTCGTGGAGCCCGGGCGCGGGCGAGTCCGACGCCACGAGGATGTCGTCCACGCGGGAGAGGCTCTCGCGTTCCGCGAGAGGAAGGACGCGGATGCGTCGCGGGTCGAGTGGCGTCGTCGTCACGTACCGAAGATCCGTTCGAGGAGGAGCGGAGCGTCCCGGTAGTCGGGGATCACGGCGTCGGCGCCGGCGCGGAGCAGCCGCTCCCGCTTCCACTCGTCCACGCGACCGGAACCGTTGTTCGCCTCATCGCTCGCGACGGCAATGGCCAGCCCGCCCACCGCCTTCGTGTTCTCGATCTCGACGAAGCCGTCGCCAAAGGCGAGGAGTCGGTCGCCGGCAATCCCGTTTTCGCTCAGGATTCGGTCGATGATCAGCTTCTTGGAGAAGCTCCGGTAGTCGTCCTTCGCGCCATGGATGCGCGGCCCGAAATAGCCGGATATTCCGAGCGCCTCCGCTTCGGCCCTGACGAAAGGCTCGTCCGTCCCGCTGGCCAGATACAGCGCTAGGCCGCGCGCCCGGAGCAGTTCCAGCGATTCCCGGGCGCCGTGGACCAGGAAGCGGTCCGGGGAGGTGCTGCCAGTGCGGAGCGCGTCGAGCCGGTGCCGGATGCGTTCGTCGAGCCGGCGCAGGTACTCGTGTTTGTACCAGAGCGGGTCGCGCGGCCTGCCGCCACGCTCGCGGATGCGCTCGGCCAGCCGGATCATCTGGTAGATGGTCTGCTTGCCGTTGAGCTGCATGATGTCGTCGAGGCAGAGCCGCCGGCGCTCCTCCTCGGACTCGCCCGGGAGCGGCGGCAGCATCTCGGCGAACATCGGCACCATCACGTCGGGCCAACCTTCCCGGATCAGCGACAGGGTACCGTCGAAGTCGAAGAGGACGTGCGTAATCCGGGGCCGCGCGGAGAAGGAGGGCGTGAATTCGATCGATCCGGTAGCGTGCGCGGCTTCGGACATCGGAACCATTTGCGGGAGTGAAGGGCAACGGGCAGCGGTCCGCGTCTGCGCCGCGTTGCCCGGCCAGGGCGGCTCAGCGCAACACCGGACTCACCCACTGCGGGTTCTCGACGAACGCGTAACACGCCATGTGGAGGACCATCATCTGCGCGTCCTCCACCCGGCCGTAGTGGGTGTCGTCGATCACGATGGCGGTCGTGGCAGCTTCAGCGAGACGGCCTCGCCGGCCGCCGACCAGCGCGACCGTGTGCATGCCCTGCGCCGTCGCCCACTCGATCGCGCTGACGCAGTTGGGCGATTCGCCGCTCACGCTGACGGCGATGACCACATCACCCGGTCGCGCGAAGTTGCGGAGCTGGCGCAGGAAAACGTCTTCGTACGCGTAATCGTTGGCGATGGCGGTGAGCCAGCTCACGTTGTCGTTCAGGGAGAGGACGCGGAACGGTCTGCCGAGCCTGTCGGACGCGCTCTTGCCCAGGTCGGTGGCGAAGTGCGACGCGTTCGCCGCGCTCCCGCCGTTCCCGAAGACGAAGACCTGCCGGTCCTCCTGCCACGCGGTCCGGAGGAGCCGGACCAGCCCGGCGACCTTCTCCAGCGGTATCGACTCCAGCGCGGCCCGCTGCGACCGAACGTACTCCGCGATCCAACGATCCATCATCTACCTGCCGGTCGAACGGGCATGCGCGCCGGGGTGATGGCACGCGACGCCGGTTGGTCGGTGCCGTCGTCCGGACCCGGTGGGAGGCGGGGCGCCCCTCGCGGGTAGCGAAAAGACAGCTCGGCCGCTGCGGAAACCTCGGCGCGACATACCGATGCGGGAGAAGGTAGCGCGCCGGCGACGGAGGGGTCAAGTTGATTGGCGCGGCGGCGACGCCCCCGGTACCTCCCCCGGTCGCCCATTTCACCACCCCGGTGACGGAGCCGACGAAATGACCTTCGAGCAGGCGATCGAGCTGGTGCTCTCTCACGAGGGCGGATTCCAGAACCACCCCGAAGACCGCGGCAACTGGACCGGCGGCCAGGTAGGCGTCGGTCAGCTCAAGGGGACGAGATGGGGGATCAGCGCGATGGCGTATCCGGAGCTGGACATCGCGAATCTGACCCGAACCCAGGCCATCGAGATCTACCGCCGCGACTACTGGAAGCGCGCCGGGTGCGACAAACTCCCGGACTTCCTCCGCTACCCGTATTTCGACGTGGCCGTCAACTCCGGGCCGGGCACGGCGGCGAGGTTGCTGCAGCAGGCGGCGGGCGTGACTCCCGATGGCGTACTCGGACCGGTAACCCTGGCCGCCGTCGCCGCCCGTGATCCCCGCGAGCTGACGGAAGACTTCCTCTGGCTCCGCGGCGAGTTCTTCGCGGACCTCGCCCGGCGAGTGCCGAGCCAGCGCGCGTTCCTCCCCGGGTGGATTCTGCGCCTGACGGCCGTTCGCAAGGTCGCCCTGGGAAACGCGCGGGCGTCGGCCGCGCCGACCCCGCCCGACACTCCGCCACCTGCAGAGCGGCCGGTCCTCACGCGCGGCTCCACCGGCGAGCACGTCCGGAAGCTGCAGGAAATGCTGAAATCTCTCGGTTTCGACATCGGCCCCACCGATGGCGACTTCGGCGCACGCACCGAATCGGCGGTCATGAGGTTTCAGCGCCAGGCAGGGCTCCT
>DATMSC010000235.1:0-9959 GCA_035565595.1 Longimicrobiales bacterium
AGGCGCTTTCGCATCCCTCACGCATCCCTTCCAGGTGGATCCCGGCGAACAGCGCTCAATATGGCACGCCACCGCCCGTTGCGCTATCCCGTGACCATCCGGTCGACCCCCCTGCGGTCGCCGTGGCCGACATTGCCACACGATCGCTCCGTAGACGCTTCCACAATGGTCCGGCGCACGAGCCGGACAGATATGAGCGCACGGCCCGGCCGCGGGATCTGTCACCGGCTCTCCGTAAATATGCTCCGGGTAAAATTGGATCTTTCTCGACCACAATGGATCAAGCCCGATAACTCCTTGACTTTCGTGCCACAAGACGGTTTCTTAGCGTACGATATTCTTCGTTCCCCAGTGATCCAATCCAAACGAAAGGGGCGCACATGGCCGCCGAGAAAGACAGGGTCATGGAGATGGTGCAGGCGGAGATGGCGAAGAACCCCAGCATTACGAGTGAGGAGCTATACAGGCGTGCGCAGGCGATCGATGCGTCCATCGCCAATCTCAAGCTTCGTCAGTTCCACGCCCGATATCCGCTCCAGGTGAAGCGACTCGCCAGCCGCAAGGCGAAGGAAGCCGGCGCAGCCGCGACGGCGTCCGCAGGAACCGCGAAGGCCGATGGAGCATCCGCGCCGAAGCGGCGCCGGGGACGTCCGCCGGCCGAGGCCGCCAAACCGCAGCGGCGGGGCCAGCAGCGGAAGGCCGGCCGCAAGGAGAGCGCTGCAACCGCAGCCGCACCAGAGTCCTCGCCGGCAGCAGCGGGTATCGACCGCGATGCGGTCCGGGCAGTGCTCCTCCAGTTCGCTCAGGCCGTCGTCGCGGCGGAGGGCGCCGCCGAGCTGGTCAAGGTCGTGGGCAATATCGACAAATACGTCGACAGCGTGGCTAAGGCGGCTGCGCGGGGACGATAATCGCGGTCTGCCGACAAATAGTTCTGCCGACAATAGTACGGTTCCTGCACCAGACCATTGGGGTCGCTGGCGGGGCGGGGTTCATGGAGATCGGTATCTACAGTTTCGCCGAAACGGCGGTCGACCCCGTCACGGGCGCGCAGCTCGAGGCGGGGTCACGGCTTCGAAACCTGCTGGAGGAGATCGAGCTCGCCGATCAGGTGGGGCTCGACGTGTTCGGCGTCGGAGAACACCACCGGCCGGACTATTCGGTGTCAGCGCCGGCCATCGTCCTCGCGGCCGCGGCCTCGCGAACGAAGCGCATTCGCCTCACCAGCGCGGTCACCGTACTGAGCTCCGACGACCCGGTAAGGGTATTCCAGCACTATTCCACCATTGACCTCATTTCTGGCGGCCGCGCTGAAATCATGGCCGGCCGCGGGTCGTTCATCGAGTCTTTCCCTCTGTTCGGCCAGGACCTGGCCGACTACGATGAGCTGTTCGCCGAAAAACTCGACCTGCTCCTGCAATTGCGGGAATCCGAACGGATCACATGGGCCGGGAAGCACCGTCCTCCCATTCAGGACAGAGCGGTCTATCCTCGGCCGCTGCAGAACCCCCTGCCGGTATGGATCGCCGTCGGCGGCACGCCGCAGTCCGTGGTGAGAGCGGCCAGACTTGGCCTTCCCATCGCGCTGGCGATCATCGGCGGCACGCCCGCTCGCTTCAAACCCGTTGTCGACCTGTATCGCGAGGTCGGCGCCCGGGCCGGCCACGATCCGGAAAGGCTGAAGGTGAGCATCAATTCGCACGGATTCATCGCGGAGGACCGGGCCCGCGCCCGAGAACTGGCGTACCCGCCATTCCTCGCCACGATGAACCGGATCGGCCGCGAGCGCGGGTGGCCACCCATTACCCCGCACGGCTTCGACGCCGAGGCGAACCTCCACGGTGCGCTCTTCCTCGGTTCGCCCGACGAAGTCATTGAAAAGATCCTGTATCAATACGAGCTGTTCCGACACGACCGCTTCCTCATTCAGTTGACGGTCGGTCCGATGCCTCATGCCGAGGTGCTCCGCGCCATCGAGCTGCTCGGGACCCGGGTCGCGCCGGTCGTGCGCAAAGAGACGGCGAAGGTTCAGGGCCAAGGCGAGGGCTGAGGCCTAGCCCTGGCCTTAGCCCTGGCCCCAGCCGCCGATCTGTCGGGGTTCTTCCTACAAAAAATCCTCTCATTCCCGACGCCCGCCCACGGGCAGATTGTTCATAATCAGGTGAGCAATGCGGACGTGCTCGTGAGGATGAGATCCACCCGCTCCGAACGGAGGTTGAAATGTACGCGACGATGAAGGTCACCATCACAGCAGCCGCCCTCGGGCTCGGGGCGTTGGCGATCGGTATCGGTCCGTTCGGCGCGGCTGAGCGTGCGGAAGATCCCGGCGAAGCGGTGCCGTTCTCGGCGGTACCGGCCGTGCGGGGCGTCGAGACCGCGGCGCTGCTGCCGCCGCCGCAGGTTCCGCCGCCGATCGACCGCGACTATCCGACGCTCGTCAAGGTCGAGCTGGAGACTGTCGAGCGTGTGATGGAGATCGCGCCGGGCGTCGAATACGAGTTCTGGACCTTCGGCGGTAGCGTACCGGGGCCGCTCATCAGGGTGCGCGAGGGCGACCTGGTCGAGTTCACGCTCAAGAACGCCCACGATTCGGGGCTGCCGCACAACATCGACCTGCACGCGGTCAACGGGCCGCACGGCGGCGGCTCGGCCACCATGGTCGTGCCCGGTGAGGGCAAGACCTTCACGTTCCGCGCAGTCAATCCGGGGCTGTACGTCTATCACTGCGCCACAGCGCCCGTGCCCGTCCACATCGCCAACGGCATGTACGGCCTGATCCTGGTCGAGCCGGCGGAGGGGCTGAAGCCCGTCGACCACGAGTTCTACGTGATGCAGGGCGACTTCTACACGGCGGGGCGCCACGGCGAGCCGGGCCTGCAGACGATCAGCTTCGACAAGCTGTACGACGAGAAGCCCGAATACGTCCTGTTCAATGGCGCGGTCGGCGCGCTGACCGGTGACAACGCCATGAGGATCGGCGTCGGTGAATCGGTCCGCCTCTTCGTCGGCAACGGCGGCCCGAATCTGATCAGCTCGTTCCACGTGATCGGTGAGATCTTCGACAACGTCTACGCCGAAGGTGGCACGGCTCTCAACAACAACGTACAGACGACGCTGGTCCCGGCCGGTGGCGCGACGATCGTCGAGTTCAGGCCCGAAGTCCCCGGCGAATACCTGCTCGTCGATCACTCGATCAACCGCGTGTTCAACAAGGGCGCCCTCGGCGCGCTCGTAGCCGAAGGCGGTCCGAACCCGGAGCTCTTCGCAGCCAGCCACCTCGGCCACTGATCACCACTCCCCCGCTCCCGCCCCTTCCGGCACCGCCCGGAAGGGGCGGGCCTTTATCAAGGGATATGCCTTGACAATTGGCGCGGGGGATGACATGATTGCGACAGGTGGTGAATGCGACGGGCGCCGTCGCTGCGGGCGCAGCGGTTCACACTCGAGAAGGATGAGAGGACGACGATGAGCGGTGAGGATCTGAGGTCCCGGACCCTTGGCCAGGTAGTCGCGGACGACTACCGGGCGGCGGAGGTGTTCGAACGATTCGGCGTGGACTACTGCTGTGGCGGATCCCGCACCGTGGAAGCTGCGTGTCGGGAGGACGGCGCGGACGTCGAGGAGGTGGCGCGAGCGCTGAACGTGCTCGGGAAGGCGGCCGACAGTGACGCGGCGAGTGAGCCGGCAACCTGGTCACTCGAAGAGCTGGTCCGGCATATCGTCGACACGCACCACGTCTATGTCCGGAGCGCGCTGCCGACGCTCACGGCGGCGGCCGGGCGGGTAGTGGCGGCGCACGGCGCCCGTCACGCTGAGTTGCGCGAGGTGGCTGAGTTCGTCCACGCGCTCGCGTCGGAGATGCGAGAGCACATGGAGGCCGAGGAGTCCCGGGTCTTCCCTCGCCTGCTGGAGCTCGTGGCTCTCACGGCAACGGCACCGAAAGACGGGGATGGCGCGGAAGGGGATGGGCCGGGGTCGATCCGCGATGCGATCGGGGAGCTGGAAGGCGACCACGATCGTGCTGGCGCGCTCGTGCAGGTGCTGCGGGACATCACCGGCGGGTTCCGGCCCCCGGCCGACGCGTGCGCCACGTACCGGTCTCTGTATTCGAAGCTGGAGGAGTTCGAGCGCGACCTGCACCGGCACGTCCATCTCGAGAACAACATCCTCTTTCCGCGAGCGCTGGCCATTGAGGAGTCGCTACGGAAATCGGCAGGTGCGGCATGAGTGCCGTGGAAGCGTATGCGCCAGCCAACGCCCCGGGGCTGGGCGAGAGTCGCCAGTCGATCCTCGCGATGCTCAAGCGTGTCGGTGAGGCGACGATCCCGGAGTTGTCGCAGGCGCTCGGGCTGAACGTTGAGACCGTGCGCGAGCACGTGAAGGCGCTGACGGGTCAGGGGCTCGTGACCCGCCGTGGCACGAGGGCACGCGGGCCCGGACGGCCAGAGGTGGTCTACACGCTGAGCGACGACGCGGAAGCTCTCTTCCCGCGGCGCGAAGCCGAGTTACTGCGCGCGCTGGCCGAGTACCTGGTCGAGGGCGGCCACGGCGGCCTCCTGCGGGACTTCTTCGACCGGTATCTCGAACAACGCAAGGCGGAATCGCTCGCCCGGGTAGAGGGTCTCACCGGCCGGGCCCGGCTGGAGGAGGCAGCCCGGATCCTCTCGGAGCAGGGATTCATGGCGGTGGTCGAGGACGTGAACGGCGAGCCGTCTCTGCGCCTCTGCCATTGTCCGCTGAGAGAGCTCGTCGCCGCGAGCCGGATCCCATGTCGGGCGGAAATCGGCTTCGTGAGGCTGCTCACGGGTGGCTCACTCGCACGCGTGACGTACATGCCCGACGGCGGCCTCGCGTGCACCTACCGGGTCGAGGCGGCAGGGTGAGCACGATGTCGGCGGAGGCGGTGTTGGCCGGTAGGGCAGCGATTCGGACGGATACGGCCGCTACCATTGCATCGGCCGGGGCTCCGCTGGGCGCCAGCCTCCCGGGGCCGGGCTTGGCGGTAGCGAGCCCGCCGTTCCGGCTCCCCGGCGAGCATTTCGCTGCGGCGATGGCGTTCCTCGCCGCGGGTGCGGTCGGGCTCGTGCTGCTGGCGCCGGATCTGGCGGCCGGGATGTACATCTCCCCGCGGGCTGCGGCGCTGACACACCTGTTCACGCTGGGGTGGATCACTACATCGATCCTGGGAGCACTCTACCAGTTCCTCCCCGTGGCCCTCGGGTCGCCCATCCGTTCCACGCGTCTGGCGCACATCGGCTTTGCGCTCTACGTGCCCGGTATCGCAGCGTTCGCCGCCGGACTGGTCGCCGGCGCTACGGGGCTCATGGTCGCGGGCGCCGCGACGTTCGGCTCGGCGCTGCTCCTCTTCATCGCGAATTTCGCAGCGACGCTGAAGCGATCGCCTCGCCGGGACGTGACGTGGTGGGCGCTCGCATTCGCCGTGTTGTTCCTGCTCGTCACCGTCGCGCTGGGGCTGGCACTCACGGGGAATCTCCGCTGGGGCTACCTGGCGGACGGCCGGCTTCGGGCGCTGGGCACGCACGCGCACGTCGCGCTGGGCGGGTGGGTGCTCCTGGTCATGATCGGCGTGGCGCACCGGCTCCTGCCGATGTTCCTGCTCAGCCATGGCGCCGGAGATCGTTTCTCGAAGGCGGCTACCGCCCTCGTCGCGTCAGGTGCCGCCGTCCTGGCATTCCTCCACCACATGCCTGCGCCGGTCAGCCGCTGGCTCCCTGCACTACTGCTCGCCGCAGGGCTGTGCTGCTTTCTCGTGCAGGCCCGCCGCTTCTACCGCACCCGGCGGAGGCCGCAGATCGACCCGGGGATGAAGCTGGCTGCGACCTCGCTCGGATTCCTGGCGGTGGCGGCGGTGCTCGCCGCGCCGGTGGTGCTGACGTCGGCGTCGCCCCGGCTCGTTACGGGGTACGCCCTTGCAGTCCTGCTGGGGATCAGCCTCTTCGTCGCGGCGCACTATTACAAGATCGTGCCCTTCCTCGTCTGGTATCACCGCTTCGGCCCGCTTGCCGGCAAGCGTCCCGTGCCGCGCGTTGCCGATCTCTATTCGGCCCGCGTGGCGACGGCCGCGGCAACGCTGCTGGTGGTCGGCGCTGCCGGCCTCGTGCTGGCGGTTCTCCTGGGAAGCGCGACCGCTGCTCGCGCCGCGGCCATCCTGTTCGCAACAGGCGTCGGTGCCGAAGCGACACAGATGCTCTCGATCGCCCGGAGGCAACCGTGAAACCAACCAGCGGCATGACCTACGACGACCTCCCCGCTCGTCCCGGAGAGGAAGTGCCACCCGGCGACGCTGCGAACGGTCCGGACAACGCGGAACGGACCGCTCCTGTGTCGGACGAGGATGCGCGCGCCGAGGCGATGGTACGCGACGCGCTCCGCGAAGTGATCGACCCGGAGATCGGGCTGGACATCGTCACGCTAGGTCTGGTCTACGACATCTACGTCCACGACGGCGAGGCGCTGATCACGTATTCGCTGACAACGCGGGGGTGCCCGCTCGATCGTCACATCACTTCGGCGATCGTGCAGACCGTCTCGCGACTCCCCGGCATCACGCGGGTGCTCCCCAACCTCGTGTGGGAGCCGGCGTGGCACCCCGCGATGATCCAGGAGGGTGCGTGGTGATCCGCCGGACGGACCGCATCTCGACGGTGCTGCGCGATGACGAGTCGCTGGTGGACGTCCTTGTATCCGTGTCACCGGTGTTCGAGCGACTTCGAAATCCGGGGTTGCGGAAGGTCATGGCACGGCTCGTCACCGTGGAGCAGGCGGCCCGGATCGCCGGTGTGGATCCGGACGAACTGGTGGCGCGACTGAATACCCGCGTCATCGGCAGATCGGAGAGCGGGACTGACGCAAGTGCCGGCACGTTGGCGGCCAGACCGGCGGAGCCGCCGCCCATACCCGACGGTGCGCCGCCCGCGCTCGCGCGCATACCACCGGAAGCGGTGATCAGGATCGACGTCAGGGAGGACCTCCTGAACGGCGACGAACCGTTCAGCAGGATCATGGCGGCGAAGCGGCTGGTGCCGCAGGGCGGCGCATTGCGCCTGCGGGCCATCTTCGAGCCCGTGCCCCTCTACGCGGTGCTCGAGCGGCAGGGATTTGCCCATTACACCGAGCGTCTCGCCGACGACGACTGGGTCGTGTGGTTCTACCCGCCAGCCCACGCCGTGAGTCCCCGCGGTAACGCCGCGTCCGACCCGGCTGCGCCAGCCGAATCACCGCCCACCGGCGTGAACGGGGATGAGGACGCCGGTGTCGTCGTCCTCGACGTGCGGGGGCTGGAGCCACCCGAGCCGATGGTGCGCACGCTCGAGGCACTCGAGGCGCTGCCGCCCGGCGCCACGCTCGTACAGGTGAACGCGCGGGTTCCGCAGTTCC
Source organism: Longimicrobiales bacterium (assembly GCA_035565595.1). GTDB lineage: Bacteria > Gemmatimonadota > Gemmatimonadetes > Longimicrobiales > RSA9 > DATMSC01. The sequence continues at coordinate 7,396 of DATMSC010000235.1, forward strand.
TATTGCCCCGCCTGGAGGAGCGTGGATTCACATACGAGATCCGCGAACAGGGTCCGGATCTCGTGCGCGTATTCATTCGTCGCCGCGAATCGGACTAGCGGCTCGACGACGATCGATCGGCCACGTGCCGAAGGAGGCGTCATGCCACAGGAAAAGCTCAGGGAGCTGGATGTCCGCGTGATCCCGCCCAGGGAGAAGCACGCGACGATCTTCCAGACCTTCCACGCCCTCGAACCGGGCGAGGCGTTCGTTCTGGTGAACGACCACGACCCGCTACCGCTCCGCTATCAGTTCCAGTTCCAGTACGACGGGCAATTCGGCTGGGAGTACCTGGAGCGGGGTCCCACGGTGTGGCGGGTCGCCATCTCGCGGGTGGCGGGGTGATGCGCCTGGCGCTCAGCTCGGGTGCGGCGCCCGACGCGACATTCGCCGAGCTGCTGGAATCCGCGGTCCGCAGGGGATTCGCCGCGCTGGAGCTGGTGGAGGGGCACGCGCACGGCGTGGACAGGGGAATCAGCACGGCCGATGCTTTGGAGGCGGCGGCCACCGCTGCTTCTGCCAGCGTGCCCATCGCCGCCTTCCGGACCGACGATGTCGCGGAGCCGGGCCTGCCCGCCCTCGCGGGACTCGCAGCCGCACTCGATGCGCCTGTCATTGCCGGAGGACTCGCCGTCCGCGACGACGACTGGATCCGACTCGCGGCACCGCACTTCGTGAGCGCAGGCGTCGACCTGCTCTTGCAAACCGACGGCAGCCAGGCAGAGCTGATCCGCGCGCGACGCACCGCGAGTCATTGGGCCGGTGGAACCATCGGTCTCGCATGGGAGGTCGACCCGGCCAGTGCCAGACTGGACGCCGCGTCGGAAGTCCTGGCCACGGCCGGTGATCTGATCCGCCAGGTCCGTCTCCGGGGTGGCGGACCGGAATCGATTGCGCAGACCGGCATGGGGGTCGGCACGCTGATGTCCGCGCTCGCGCTCCACGCTTTCGACGGGGTGATAGCACTCGCGCCCAGCACCGCGCGCTACAGGTACGCGTGGTCCGCGTGGCTGGGCCGGCGAGGCGGCTGGGGATGTGGATCGAAGACGTATGAGCGGGAGCTCGCCACACTCACGGGCGTCAATGAATGAAGAGAACTCGACGTTCCGCACTGCCGCGCCGCCACCGGCGGAGACGGCCGGCCGGGACCGAAAGGGGAGAGGCGAGGTGAACGAGCAGCGCGTGGTACTCGATGTCAGGCCGGTACCGCAGAAGGACCGCTTCGATCGGATCATGGGGGGCTGGCAATTGCTGCGGCCCGGTCAGGTACTGGAACTGATCGTCGACCACGATCCCGAATGCATGTATTACACGCTGAAAGCCACGGACGGCGACGACGCGTTCCGCTTCGACTACCTGGAACGCGGCCCCGTGACCTGGCGCGTCGAGGTACGTAAACGCGCTAGGGAAGCTCTGATCAAGACCACCTGATGGGTGGGTTGAGGGTTCCGGTTGTCGAAGGGTCGCATTCATGCCGAATAGTGGCAGGCGACTATGCGTCTGTACCGCTTCAGGTCTCCGCGTTGCGCCAGTTCGGCGCTTGCGGACGCACTACGCCCCCGATGACTGTAAGCGGTGACGAACCAGATAGAGATTGGCGAGTGCGAATGCCGTGTATGCCCGCGCCGTGTTCTTGGCCAAGCCGCGATAGCGCGTCTTTCGAAACCCCCAGAGGCGCTTCACCACAAGGAAGGCATGCTCACACCGCGCACGAACACGCGACCGGCTCCGGTTGATTTCACGCCAGTACTCCGTGACCGGACGGTCTCTGCTACCACGCCGGTTCACTCGGTACCGAATGCCGCGGCGAATAAAGGCCCGGCGGTCGGCTTCCTTCCAATAGGCACGGTCTCCGTAGACTTCGGATTCGTCGCCATGGAGGAGTTCGGGCATTCGCTTCACGTCCGCTTCCGCGGCGTGAGACGTAACGAGGGAATGGACGATGCCCCGCTTGTCCGTACCCACGTGAACCTTCATACCGAAGTACCAGGTGTTGCCCTTCTTCGTCTGCTTCATCTCCGGGTCGCGCGCCCTGGATTCGTTCTTGGTCGAGCTCGGCGCCGAGATGATCGTCGCGTCCACGATCGTGCCCTGCTTGAGCAACATGCCCTTTTCGTCGAGAAGGCTTCGCACCTCGTTGAAGATGGCCTCCGTCAATTCATGCTCCTCGAGCAGGTGCCGGAATCGAAGGATCGTCGTCTCATCCGGAACGGCGTCTTCGCCCAGCTGAACGCCAACGAAGCGGCGCATCGATTCGCTGTCATAGATCGCGTCTTCCGCGGCCGGATCCGAGAGATCGAACCATTGCTGGAGGAAGTACACCCGGAGCATCTTCTCCAACCCCATCGGTGGCCGGCCTCTGCCGGGCTTCGGATAGTACGGCTCGATCAGCGTTACAAGGCGCGTCCACGGAATCACCGCGTCCATTTCCGAGAGAAACTTCTCGCGCCGGGTCAGTCGGCCTTTCGTGCTCCACGCAAGGTCCGCAAACGTCCGCTGCTCAGCCATTCACTCAGCCCCATGGT
>DATMSC010000236.1:0-4618 GCA_035565595.1 Longimicrobiales bacterium
CCACCCGCCGAAATACTGTCACGGACCGTATACCTCCCAACGCGGGACATTCTCGGGACCCACGGGCGGGCATGCAATCTGAGTTGTTGCAGGCGATAAAGGTCGACGGCACGATTCCGCGGCACGTTGCCATCATCATGGACGGCAATGGACGGTGGGCGCGTGCGCGAGGACTTCCGCGGCACCGGGGCCACCAGGCCGGCGCCGATTCCGTGCGAGACGTGGTCCGGGGAGCCGTGGCTGCAGGTGTCCCGATCCTGACCCTGTTCGCATTTTCCCAGGAGAACTGGCACAGGCCGGAACGGGAGATCGCGGCGCTGATGTCGCTGCTGCAGCGTTACGCGCTGCGGGAGCGTGCGGAGCTCAGGCGCCAGGGCGTCGAGGTCCGGGTATTCGGCGACCTGGACCGGCTGGCCCGGGGGCCTCGCACAGCCGTCCGGCAGATCGAGGCGGCCACACGGGGCGGCACCGCGCTCCAGCTCAACCTCATGATCAGCTATGGCGGGCGGGCGGAGCTCGCACGCGCGGCTAGGCGGATCGCGGAAAAGGTGGCATCGGGTGCACTGGACCCTGATGCAATCGATGAGGCCGCGGTGGAAGCCGAGCTATATACTGCCGGCATCCCGGATCCCGACCTGCTGATCCGAACGTCAGGGGAGCACCGGATCAGCAACTTCATGCTCTGGCAGCTCGCCTATACCGAGATCTACATCACGTCCGTGCTTTGGCCGGATTTCCGGCGAGAGCACCTCTTCGAAGCGATTCACGATTATCAGAAACGGGACAGGCGTTTCGGCCGCGTAACGGTCGTGTGATGCGTGGCCGTGAACTGACGCAGCGGATTGGGGTCGCGGCGGTCGGCATTCCTCTGGCCGCAGTCGTGATCTATTTCGGCGGGTGGGCGCTCGGCATCGTGCTCGCGCTCATCGCCGCGGGTGCCGCAGCGGAATTCTATCGAATTGCCGATCACGCCGGCGTGCGGGCATTCGCGGTGCCCGGTTCTCTGGCCGCGGCCGCCATGGTCGTGGCCGGCGCGTCGGTTCCGGTCTATTCCGGATCGAGCGGACCGGTGCTCGCCATCGTCCTGGCGCTGCTGCTGGTGACCGCCGGAGCGGCGATCTGGCGGCGTGGCGTGGACGGGCGCCCGCTCGCCGCGATCGCGGTAACCGTGGCGGGGAGTGTCTACACGGGTGGTACGCTGGTATTCGCTCTCTTTCTGCGTCACCTGTTGGAAGCTCCCGGTGGATGGGGCATACTGGCCGGCGAGGCAGCGAGACACATTGCTGGTGCGGCGCTGGTCGCATTTCCCCTCGCGTTGACCTGGCTGAACGATACGTACGCCTATTTCGCTGGCCACGCCTGGGGCCGGCGCAAGCTGATCCCCGCGGTCAGCCCCGGGAAGACCGTGGTCGGCGCCGTGGCCGGTCTTGGCGGAACGGTGCTCACTGGCGGAGTGTACGGAGTCGTCGTGCTGCAGCTCCTGCCTGCGGTGCCGATCCTCCCGGGCGGGATGATCGGTGGGGCGGCAATCGGCGCGCTTGGCGGCGCACTGGTGTCGGTTGCCGCCCAGTTGGGAGACCTGGCCGAGTCGCTGTTCAAACGGGAGGCAGGGGTCAAGGACTCGGGCACGCTGCTACCGGGCCATGGCGGCCTGCTGGACCGATTCGATGCGCTCTTCTTCACCTTGCCGGTTGCGTACGCATACTTCAGGGTAATCCTGAACGGATGGGGTGGCGCCGGATGAGGGCGGGCGTGGCGATCCTCGGGTCGACCGGCTCGATCGGCCGTAGCGCGCTTTCGGTGCTCGATCGTCACCGGGACCGTTTCCGAGTCGTGGCTCTCGCGGCCCACCGGAACGCCGCGGAGCTGTTCGAGCAGGTGGAGCGCTTCGACCCGGACGTTGCGGTGCTGGTGGATAGCGCTGTCCGGCCGTACTCAGCGCAATCCCGGGCGCAATGGCGCCACGGCGCGGAGGCGCTCGAAGAGGTGGCCAGCCGTGCGGACGTCGACATCGTCATCAATGCGGTAGTCGGTGCGGCCGGGCTGGCAACCACGCTCGCCGCGCTCGAGGCGGGCAAGCGCCTGGCGCTCGCCAACAAGGAGTCGCTGGTGATCGCCGGGCCGCTCGTCATGACCGCGCTGCGCCGCGGCGGCGGTGAGCTGGTCCCGATAGACAGCGAGCACAGCGCGATCCTCCAGTGCCTGCGAGGCGCGGCTCCGAACGAGGCGAGACGACTGATCCTCACGGCCTCGGGCGGCCCTTTCCGGAACTGGGACGAGAAGGCGCTGGAAAGGGCGACGCCCGCGGATGCGCTCCGCCACCCGACGTGGGAGATGGGCGCCAAGATCACCGTGGACTCGGCTACGCTGGTGAACAAGGCGCTGGAAGTGGTGGAAGCACACCATCTCTTCGGCATGCCGTACGACGGCCTGGACGTCGTCGTGCACCCACAGTCCGTTGTTCACTCACTCGTCGAGTTCGTGGACGGCTCGGTAGTCGCCCAGCTCGGGCCTCCCACGATGGAGCTGCCGATCCTCTACGCGCTGACGCACCCGGCCAGGATCCCGGATCGGACTGCGGTGTTCGACCCGTTGAAGCTCGGTCCGCTGACCTTCGAGCCGGTGGATGAATCCAAGTTTCCGGCGTTCCGGCTGGGCGTCGACGCGGGCCGCGAAGGCGGCACGGCGCCAGCAGTGTTCAACGCGGCAAACGAAGTGGCGGTCGAGCGGTTCCTGGCCGGTGAATTGCCGTTCACCGGCATACCCCGCGTGATCGAAGCTGCGCTCGCGGCGCACCGATCGGTGGCCATTGAATCGCTCGAGGACGTGCTCGAAGCTGACAGGCAGGGCCGGGCGGTTGCCCGGGAATCGATAGGAATTCCATGCTGATCACGATTCTCGCAACGATCGTCGTCCTGGGCGTGCTCATTCTCGTCCACGAGCTGGGGCACTTCGTGACGGCCAAGGCCGTCGGGATCTCGGTGCCCCGCTTCTCGATCGGACTCGGGCCGAAGGTCTTCGGGTTCCGCCGCGGCGAGACCGAATACGTCATTTCCTGGTTGCCGTTCGGTGGATACGTGCGGATGGCCGGGATGGACGAGCTGGAGGCGCTGGAGGGCGGCAAGCTGGACGATGACGCAACCGCGACGGGGCTCGACGGCGGGTCTGACCTCGGCCTGGTCGGCGAGGCTGGAGGCGCGGACGGACGCGCGCGCACTTTCGAATCGAAGTCGCTGCCCGCCCGCGCGCTCGTGATCTCGGCTGGCGTGATCATGAACGCCGTTTTCGCCATTGTCGTGTTCGCAGTCGTCGCTGCGGTCTGGGGCGTGGAACCCGTCCCGGACGCACGCGTCTCCAGCGTCATCGAAGAGATGCTCCCGCCAGGTGCCGCAGGTCTTGCGAATGTCGGCGAGGGGACGCGCATCACGTCGATTGCGGGGCAGTCCGTGCGGGACTGGAACGACGTGCGAGGCGTGATCGCCACCGCGCCGCCCGGGCCTGTCGAGTTCAGGTTCGAGGGCGCCTCACCGGTGACCGTCGAGATCCCGGACAGTGATGAAGCACGGGCAGAGCTGTTCGTAGCGCTACAGCCGATGGTCGATCCGGTGGTCAGCGCGGTGGAAGCCGGATCGCCTGCGGAAGCTGCCGGGATCAGGTCAGGCGACCGGATCCTGCGGGCGGCAGGGGAGCCGATTCCGAGCTGGCAGCGGCTCGTTCAGGTCGTCCAGCAGCATCCGGAGCAGCGGATCGAGCTCGAAATCGATCGTGGCGGTTCGGTCCTCACGATCGCGGTGGTGCCGGCTGCGGCAACGGTCGTCCAGGCGGACGGCGTCGAGCAGACGATCGGCCGGATCGGCGTGGCACCGCCCAGGAACCGGCCGGGGCCGGTAGGTGCTCTCGCGTACGGGGTGCGTCACACCGCGGAGATCACAGGCACCATCCTCGGTTTCCTCGGCCAGCTCGTGACCGGCAACGTGTCACCACGGAACCTCGGCGGGCCGATCATGATCGGGCAGTTGAGCGGTCAGGTCGCGCGCGCCGGGATCGAGCAGTTCCTCAACTTCATGGCCCTGTTCTCCGTGAACCTGGCCGTTCTCAATCTCCTGCCGATCCCCGTCCTCGATGGCGGCCAGCTCGTCTTCCTCGGCATCGAGGCGGTGCGGGGCCGGGCACTCTCCGTCGAGTCCCGGATGCGCCTGACGCAGGCCGGGCTGGTCATCGTCGTAGCGCTCATGGTATGGGCGCTGGCGAGTGACATGCTCCGGCTCTTCGGCCTGTAGGCGCTGGGGCGGCCGCGCGCCGAGCGCGGCCGCCGACTGCGCGGGAGCCGCCCCTCAGAGAAGCGACAACTGTTGCGGCGCGGTTCGTTCCAGGAGCTGCGCTACATTGATCGGCTCGAGCGGCCGATCCTGACGCGCCACGGACAGCAGCCCGCCGTACCCCATCCCCTCCAGCGTTTCGCCAATGGTATCGTTGGCCAGCCCGGGATCATTGCAGCGCTCGCTCAGGTGGGCGAGGACCACGCCGGCGAGGTCGGGCGCGAACAGCTCCCGAACGAGCTCCGCGGCCGCGCGATTCGAAAGGTGGCCGTGGCTCGATGCAATCCGCTGCTTGACCG
>DATMSC010000237.1:0-1916 GCA_035565595.1 Longimicrobiales bacterium
TCCGACCCTCGACCTGTTGTCGATGATTCCGCCAGGCGCGAAGAAAGGCATCGCCTTCGCCGGTGTCTTCCTGGCGGGCATGGTCGAGGGCTGGCTCGTATCGCGAGCGTTTCCGCGACGCCGCTGAGAGGCTCAGCGGACGATCTTATCGCCACTGATCACCCTCTTTCCAACCTTGAAGTTGGAAAGAGAGCTTCTTTTTGCATCCAACGACCTGACTGAGCCGGTCGAAATCCCTGCCCGCACGCTGATCCGAGGCTAGGGTCGCGCGGTCCTCCGTCGACATGTGCCGTCCGTCGACCCTCCTATTTCCAACTCACTGGTTGCTTTCTGGCGTGAGCCATGCCACACTCCAACTCATCAGTTGGAAAGTGGCCGCGGGAGCTTTCCGCCGCCGCTCACCGCTCACCGTCAGGAGGACACAACGTGATCATCGAACGTGACGTCGCCGTCCCGTGCGACGACGGACTGATTTTGCGGGCGGATGTCTTCCGTCCCGACGACGGCGAGCCGGCGCCGGTGGTGATGACCCTCGGCCCGTACGGCAAAGGTGTCGAGTATTCCGAAGGCTATGCACCCCAATGGAATTGGTTGATCACCACCTATCCCGACATCCTGCCCGGATCCAGCAGGTCGTACATGGCGTGGGAGACCGTGGATCCGGAGATCTGGGTGCCGTGGGGGTACGCCGTGGTGCGTGTGGATTCCCGCGGCGCGGGCCGCTCCCCCGGCGTGCTCGACATGCTCTCACCCCGCGAGGTACGCGACTACCACGACGCCATCGAGTGGGCCGCGCGGCAGCCGTGGAGCACCGGCAAAGTGGGCCTCAACGGCATCTCCTACTACGCGATCAACCAGTGGTTGGTGGCCACCCAACAGCCGCCGTCACTGGCCGCGATGATTCCGTGGGAGGGTGCCGGTGACTTCTACCGGGACTGGGCCCGGCACGGCGGAATCGTCAGCAATGGCTTCCTCGAGGCCTGGTACCCCAGGCAGGTCGTGTCCGTGCAGCACGGCAACCCCGACGGCAGGATGGACCGCTGGCAGGGCGAACGAGCCACCGGCCCTGAGGATTTGAGCGCCGACGAGCTTGCGCTGAACCGTAACGATCCACTGCCGGAGATCTTGAAACGGCCACTCGATGACGAGTTCTACCGGGACCGGTCCCCGGACTGGTCGAAGGTCACGGTGCCGTTCCTCAGCGCCGCGAACTGGGCCGGGTTCGGCCTGCATCCACGCGGCAATTTCGAGGCGTTCACCCAGGCCGCGTCGGCGCAGAAGTGGCTCGAAGCGCACCCGGGGCGCCACGAGGAATGGTTCTACCTGACGCAGGGCATGGCGCTGCAGAAGGAGTTTCTCGACCATTTCCTCAAGGGAGAGGACAACGGCTGGGACGCGCGACCGCCGGTTCTGCTGCACATCCGTCGGCCGTTCACCGACAAGGTCGAGGTCCGCACCCATTCGGCCTGGCCGCTGGAGAACACGCAGTGGACCGAGGTGCATCTCGATGCCGCCGACATGGCGTTGACTTCCGCGCCGGTCGACACCGAGCACAGCGCCACCTTCGATGCCGCGGGCGAACCGCTGACCTTCCTCACCTGCCCGCTCACCGCCGAAACCGAACTGACCGGACCACTTTCGGCGCGGCTGTTCGTGTCGTCGTCGACCATCGATGCGGACCTGTTCGTGACGTTGCAGGCATTCGCTCCCGACGGCCGGGAGGTCGAGTTCCAGGGCACCATCGACCCGCACACCCCGCTGGCCCAGGGCTGGCTGCGTGCCAGCCACCGCAAGCTCGACGTCGCCCGCAGCCTTCCCTACCGGCCGTACCACAGTCACGACGAGCTCCAGCCACTCGATCCCGGCACCATCTACCAGCTCGACATCGAGATCTGGCCCACGTGCATCGTGCTTCC
>DATMSC010000238.1:0-1665 GCA_035565595.1 Longimicrobiales bacterium
GACATTTCCACGTACAACGGTTCGATCTGGAACCTGGCGCGCTCGATCCACGTCCCGGGCGGGCTGGACCCGCCGGAGGACTCGCCGGAATACCAGCAGGCACTGGCCTATTACCAGCGGCGCGCCGTCGCGCCGGAAATGGCGTGGTCGTGGGGGGACAACGGGCTGGAACAGCAGGTCTACCGCGAGCTGGTGCACGACAGCGACGAGGCGTACCGCGCCGCGACGCGAGTGCTGGGTGTGGTCCTTGCCAATCACATCATCAGCGCCGTCGACGCACTGATCTCGAGCCGGCTTCGGCAGCCACTGCCCGCTCGGCTGCACATCGATCTGCAGGGCGACAGCGGCATGGACGCCGGTCCGAGCCGCTGGGAAGCGACTTTGCGCGTCCTGCTGCCGTGATTCCGCGGAGGTGACGGGTGGCGATGAGCCCCGATGTCATCGTCGAGTACCTGCGTGAACGATCCGGGCGCCCGCTCAGAGCCAGGGAGCTGGCCCGCGCCCTCGACGTCCCGCCCGACGAGTTCGCCGCCTTCAAGGAGCAGCTCGCCGAAATGGAGGAGGATGGCCTCCTCTACCGGGTGCGCACCAACCGGTACGCCGCGCCGGAGAAGATCAACCTCGTCGTGGGTCAGTTGCGCACCATCCGCAGCGGTGCCGGCTTCGTCGTGCCGGAGGGTGGCGGCGACGACCTCTTCGTTCCGTCGCACGCGCTCGGCTCAGCCATCGACGGGGACCGGGTCGTGGCGCGGGTCGAGCACCGGCGCCGGAGGATGGGCCGTCCCGAGGGACGCATCATCAAGGTGCTGGAACGCGGCCGGAGCACGATCGTCGGTACGTACCATCCGTCGCGCAACTTCGGTTTCGTCGTGCCGGAAGACAGAAAGATCACGCGCCACCTATTCGTCCCTCCCGGCTCCGACGGCGGGGCGCGCGAGGGCGACGTCGTCGTCGCCAGGGTCACGAGCTGGGGCGACGAACACCTGGGCCCGGCGGGTGAAGTGGAGCGCGTCCTCGGCGCGGCGGGCGAAGCGTCCGTCGACACACTGGCCATCCTCTTCGGTCACGAGCTGCCGCTCGAGTTTCCACCCGACGTCGAGCGCGAAGCGGAGCAGATCAGGGCTGAGGGGATCCCGGCCGCGGCGCTCGCCAGCCGCGAAGACCTCCGCGAGCTGCACGTCTTCACCATCGACCCTGTGGACGCCCGCGACCACGACGACGCCATCTCGGTGCGGAAGCTGACCGCCGGTCGCGTCGAGGTCGGCGTCCACATCGCCGACGTGTCTGCGTACGTCGAACCCGGCGGCGCCATCGATCGGGAGGCACTGCACCGGGGCACCAGCGTCTATCTCGTCGACCGCGTGGTCCCCATGCTCCCGGAAGTGCTGTCGGGTGACCTGTGCTCGCTCGTCCCGGGAGAAGACCGGCTGGCCGTGTCACTCCTCATGGAGCTCGACCGGTCCGCGAACGTACGGTCGACTCGCCTCGTCCGCTCGGTGATCCGGAGCCGCCACAAGCTCTCTTACGAGGCCGCGCAGGCGATCCTGGATGGTGGCGATTCGCCCGATGAAGACACGTCGACTGCACTCCAGTCGCTCATCGAGGTCAGCCGTGTCCTGAGGAAGCGGCGGGCAGGGCGAGGCAGCCTGGACTTCGACATGCCGG
>DATMSC010000239.1:0-2930 GCA_035565595.1 Longimicrobiales bacterium
TCGTTCAGGAAGAGGAAGTCTCCGGACCGGTTCAGCTCGAGGGCGCCTTCCCTGTCGAGGATCCGGCGCGCTGCCCTGTGGAGCTCTTCGAGGGCGTTCTGGACGACGACGTTCTCGAACGGATAGAGCCGCATGGCCTGAGCTGCGGAATGGATCGCCGCCACGAGCGCGCGGCCGAGCGGCTGGAGCGCGGTGTGGCTGCTGTCCACGAGCGAGCCGAGTGTGCGCGGGGCCATCATGCGCGCACCAGGTCTCCGCGCAACGCGCGGGCGACAGCCGTGCGGACGACCGGATCGTCCTCAGCCGCCGCGCGTTCCAGCGCGCTGCGCGCGGTCGGCTGCCCGACGTGGCCGAGCGCCATCGCGGCGCACGCCCGCAGCTCGGAAGGCGCCCTGCGACCGAGGAATCCCTTGCCATTCAGTATCTGGTCGAGCAGCGGCACGGCATCCGTACCGCCGAGTCGGGCGAACGCTTCGAAGAACGCCAGCTTTTCCGTGAGGTCTGCGCTCTTGAGCGCCGGACCGCGAATGGTCGCCTCGATGCGCGCGCGAGCAGGCTGGTATCGCAGATCCGCGAGCGACCGCACGGCGGCTACGCGCACGTCCCGGTCGACGTCGTCCAGCGCCCGCTGGAGTCCTTCCACCGATGCACCGGACGGGATTCGGGCCAGTGCGTGGACGGCGGCCAGGCGGAGCGACGCGGATGCACTGCCCAACAGGCGAACGAGCTCGGGGGCCGCACGGCCGAGCCCCAGGCGTCCGATCAACCGCACAGTGCCAGTCACGATGTCCGGGTCATCCGCACGGAGCAGCTCCACCAGGTCGTCGGGGTGGCGGATGGCGAGGGCGTCCACCGCCTCCCGAATGCGTTCGGCGACCTGACCGGACTGGAACCGCTCCACGGCGACGACGAGCGTGGGAAGGGCATTGGCGCGGAGGTGCGCGAAATAGTGCGGCAGATCCTCGCCGGGGACGTGGCCTTCTTCCAGGAGGCGGATGATCTGGCCGAGCACGTCCGGCTCGCTCAACTGCTGGAAGGTGCGCTCCGCCTCGGCCGCCTGCGCCTCGCCCAGCACGCCGCTCCCGAGGACCGTGCCCAGTTCCCGGACGATTGCCGTCGCGGCCGCATAGTCACCGCGCCCGAGGAGGATCGGGAGCCACTGCGTGAGGATGTCGAGGATCTCCGACTGGCGCTCGGGTGGCGAGTCTTCAAGCCGGTCGAAGAGGGCGTCCACGACGGCCGCGCGCAGGTCGCGTTCCCATTCGATCCTGACCTGCGCTTCGAGCTGATCGCGCTCGCGGTCGTCCAGGAAATAGAGCGTGGCCTGCTGCTCGTCACCCATGAGAAGCGAAGCGACATCGCTCGCCCCTCCGGATTCTATTGCCGCCGCTTCCGCCCGGGCTTCGCGGATCAGCTCTTCTCCGGAAGCCAGTCGCATGCCGGGTAGATCCACCGGGTGGTCCGGAAGCAGGACCTCCTCGGTCAACGGTTCGACGTACCAGTAGCTGAAGGAGGTGAACTCCTCCTCCCACAGGAGCGTGATGAGGTCGTCGCCCTCCGGATCGGCATCGCGCGCCCTGGCCATGACCGCGATGAACCGGTCGAGCTCATCCTCGAAGCCCGGGGCGAACGAGACCCGGCGAATGCCGTCCTTGTAGAGCGTGAAGGCTATGGTGTCCCGGCCCTCGCCGGTGGAGTGGAGCCGGTCGCCGGACCGCAGCCCGGCCTCTTCCACCATCAGGTCGATGGCGACGGCGCGCTCCAATGCCGACGCAATGACTCGCCGGAAGTTCGCAATGAGGCGTTGGTAGACGGGGTTGCCGGCGCCGTAGAGCTGCGCGACGCGGACCGATCGCGTCAGCGCCAGGACGAATTCGGCGACCGCAGTCCCGGGATCGTCTTCGCCGCCACCGGATGCGGGCGAGGCGCTTCCGGGCACGGCCAGCATCCCGGAGTGGGCGGCGTCGTCCGGCCGGGGCGAGGCGTTACCGGGAGGTTGCCGGCTGCCGGCTTCATCAAGGGGGTCCGCACCTCGCACCGTGGCACCTGCCGTCGAGTTATCCGATGCCCTGCCGCGGCGCGGTCAGGGCCGCCACCTGCGCCACGTCCTTGTCACCTCGCCCGCTGAGGCAGACGATCACCGGGCCGGCATCCGCCCATCTCGCGCCATCCCGCAACAGGTAGGCGATGGCATGGGCGCTCTCGAGCGCCGGGATAATGCCTTCGAGGAGCGCGAGGCGCTCGAACGCTTCGAGCGCCTCGGCGTCGGTAACGCTTTCGTAGCGCGCCCGGCCTGAATCCTTGAGGTGCGAATGTTCGGGACCGACGCCGGGATAATCGAGCCCGGCCGAGATCGAGTGCGCAGGTGCGACCTGGCCGTCCGGGTCCTGGAGCAGATAGCTGAGCGCGCCGTGGAGCACGCCCGGCCGCCCGAGCGCCAGCGACGCGCCGTGGCGGCCCGAATCCAGCCCTTCCCCGGCCGCTTCCACGCCGACCAGCTCCACCGACGAGTCTGCCACGAACTCATGGAAGATCCCCATGGCGTTGGAGCCACCGCCCACACACGCGATCACGGCGGCAGGCAGGCGTCCCTCGACTGCCAGGATCTGCTCGCGGGCTTCTCGCCCGATCACGGCCTGCAGGTCGCGAACGAGGCGAGGGTACGGAGCCGGACCGACAACGGATCCGATAATGTAGTGTGTCGATCCGACATTGGTCACCCAGTCCCGTATCGCCTCGTTCGTGGCATCCTTGAGCGTGCGGGTGCCTGAATCGACCGTCCGGACCTCAGCGCCAAGGAGCCGCATGCGGTAGACGTTCAGCGCCTGCCGCCGAACGTCCTCGGCGCCCATGTACACGACGCACTCGAGGCCGAAGAGCGCGCACACAGTAGCCGTCGCCACTCCGTGCTGCCCTGCCCCGGTCTCGGC
>DATMSC010000240.1:0-3942 GCA_035565595.1 Longimicrobiales bacterium
CCAGGTCACCCGGACGCTCCAGTTCGTGCCGCAGGCCTTCGTCCAGGCAGTCGCCGGCCAGCCGTCGGTCGAGCGGTCCCGATTCGCCGACTGGATACAGCGTGTCGCGGATGCGACTGGGCGGGTGGACCTGACCTGGGCCACGTCGCTCAGCTCGCGCTTCGACCGGGAGACTTCGTCACCCGGCTGGCTGTACCAGCTCGGGGTCGGCGGCCGCGACGCCTTCCGGATCGTCGGTGGGGACACCGCCGTCGCGGTAGTTGCGACCGACAGGTTCACCGCGCGGAGCTCGTTCCGCCTGCCGGGGAGCACGCAGCTCGACGTCGGGTACGGCACCGCTGAGTCCGAGGCCTTCGACCTGCGCGGTGGCGCGCGCACCCAGGCCGACCGGACCTGGCCCGACCTCAGCCTCACGTTCACGCGCATACCGCTCCCTACCGCGCTCGACGACGTCGTCCTGCGCGCGAACGCACGGGCGGGGTACGTAGTCAGCCGACGCGAGGCACGATATACTGGCGGCGGGGAATCGCGAAGTCGGGACACCAACATCCCATTGTACGTTTCGGTCGGATTCGGAGCGGGGTTGAGCGCGACGTACAACGCCAGCCTCCGGAGCGGGGTGCGGCGGGACCTGACCGGGAGCGTCGAGAGCGACTACCGGACCCATACCGTCTCGGTTTCCGGTTCGTTGCCGACGCCGGCGTTCCTGAGTGAATATCTCGCCAATCCGATCAACGTGACGGGGCGTTTCGACAGCACCCACCGTCTGGAATGCCGGTCCGGTTTCCAGTCGACGACTGGCGAATGCGTCCGCATCGTGGACGATCGTTCGCGCAACGCAGACTTTGCGGTGGAGACCCTGGTGGAGGACCTGATCGTGGGCTTTCGATTGAGCTACTGGTCGCGCGCCAGCGAGGTCGGATTCCGGAGCGGGTCGAGCTCTTTCGAGATCGGCCTGTTCGCCTCGTTCAACTTCACCGCCGGCACCATGCCGGCCGGGTTCTGATGCGTCGGGCCGCCGGCTTCAGCCGCCTCACCGCGCTCGTGGGCGCGGCGCTCGCGTCTGCCGGGTGCGGCGGCTGGCTGCCGCCTCCGCCGCCTCCCCCGTTCAGCGGTGACAGCGCGTTCGCGCTCATCGAGCAGCAGCTCGCATTCGGGCCGCGTGTCCCCGGCACGCAGGGGCACGCCCTCCAGCTCGCATGGATGCACGAGTATCTCCGCGAGCGCGCGGACACCGTCTGGCTGCAGCCGTTCCGCCACGTCACATGGGAGGGCGACTCGCTGGATCTGACCAACGTGTTCGCCAGCTTCCGCCCCGAGCTCGCGGACCGGATCCTCCTCCTTGCCCACTGGGACACCCGCCCAACCGCGGAGATGGACCCCGACCCGGCCCGCCGTGCGGACCCGATCCCCGGCGCGAACGACGGCGCCAGCGGCACCGCTGTCCTGCTCAGACTTGCGGATGTCCTTTCCCGCCATTCCCCGCCGATCGGCGTCGACATACTCTTGACCGACGGCGAAGACTATACGACCGGCGACATGTATCTCGGCGCGACGTATTTCGCGACGCACCGGCCGGCGAATTACAGGCCGATGTACGGCATCCTGCTCGACATGGTGGGCGATCGCGACGGGCGCTTTCCGGTCGAGGGGAACTCGCGCCATTTCGCTCCAGAGATCGTCGACCGCGTCTACACTGTCGCCGAGCAGCTCGGCTACGGCGAGATGTTTCCGCGCGGCTTCGGCCCCATGGTCGAGGACGACCACGTCCCGCTGAACCGGGCCGGGATCCCGACGATCAACATCATCGATTTCGAGTTCGGCCCCAACAATCGGTACTGGCACACGCACGAGGACGATCTGCACAACGTCGCCCCCGAGCCGCTCGAGGCGGTCGGACGCGTGCTCACCGCGCTGATCTACCGGGGCGGTTAGCCCGCCTCCCCTCTCCAGCGGCAGCGGCTTCGCCGGGCGGGGCGCGAACCTCGCCGGGAGGGAGCCGGTCATGTCGCTGAGCAAGGATGAGCGCCGCGCGCTCGCGTTCATCGCATTCGTCGTGCTGCTCGCCGCGGGCGTCCGCCTCGTGGGCCGTGCGCCGGCCGCCGAGGCGGATCTCGGTGAAGTCGAGCTCGGTGAGCTGGCGGAATCGAACCGGGCAGCCATGGCTGCGGATGCGCGCCGCAGCCAGCCCCTTGCGCCTGGCGAACGTATCAATCCCAACACCGCGGACGAAATCGAGCTCCAGCGCCTGCCGGGAGTCGGCGCGGCTGTCGCGGCGAGGATCGTGGCCGACCGCGCGGCGAACGGGCCGTACCGCGCCGTTTCCGACCTGACCCGCGTCACAGGGATTGGCGCCGCAACGGTGGCGCGCCTCGCGCAGCATCTGGCGCTGCCGGAATCCGCCGCGCCAGCTACCGGAGCTCTTTCGGGGTTCTCTGCCTCGAGACCACGTGCCGCTGCCCCACAGGGCAAAGGGAGCGGCGGCGACCTCGTCGACATCAACACCGCGTCGGCAGAGGAGTTGCAACGGCTCCCCGGCATCGGACCCGCCATCGCGGGCCGGATCATCGCCTTTCGCGACACGGCCGGCCCGTTCCGGTCACCGGCGGAGCTGGAGCGCGTTCCGGGGATCGGGCCAGCCACGCTCCAGCGGATCACCCCACACCTCCGCCTCTCCCCTTGACGGCGATGACGTCGGGGGGTATCTTCGCTGCTCCTCTCTCCGCGGAGCTCCCCGTTCGGGGAGCAGGTTATTCTCTTGGCAACTACATTGACTGGTGCCGCTGACCGGCTGGGCGATCTGCTCGTTCGGGAAAGACTCATAACACCCGAACAATTGCGAGTCGCGCTGGATGACGCCCGTGACAACGGGACGCGGCTGGGCTATTCCGTAATCAAGCTCGGTTTCGTCACCGAGGAGGCGCTGACACGGGTACTTGCTGCCCAGTACCGCGTGCCGGCCGTCGATCTCGACCGCTTCACACCGGACCCCAGGATCCTCAAGCTCATCCCCGCGGAGCAGGCCATCAAGCTCCAGGTCCTCCCGCTCCGGCGCTCCGGCCGGACGCTCACCGTCGCGATGGCGAATCCGACGGAATCCGGGATCATCGAGGAGCTGAAATTCATCAGCCGCCACGACATCGAACCCGTCGTCGCCGGCGACTACACGCTCCGCCGCTACCTCGAGAAGTACTACGACGCCGCCGACGAGCGGCTCCAGGAGATCCTGAGCGAGATCGAGGCGGAAGACGTCGAGATCCTCGATGCACAGGAAGAGGACATCAGCCTCGCCGCGCTCCAGGCGCAGATCGACGACGCACCCGTAGTCAAGCTGATCAACGGCATCCTCACGGACGCCGTGATGCGGGGTGCGTCGGACATCCATATCGAACCCTTCGAAAAGGAGGTGAGGGTCCGCTACCGGATCGACGGCGCACTCCAGGAGATCATGAAACCGCCGATGAAAATGAAACCGGCGCTGATCTCCCGCATCAAGATCCTCGCGGACCTGAACATCGCCGAGCGGCGCGTCCCGCAGGACGGGCGCATCAAGCTCAAGCTCAAGAATCGGGTCATCGACTTCCGCGTCTCGACGCTGCCGGTGATGTTCGGCGAGAAGATCGTGCTGCGTATCCTGGACCGCGGCACGCTCACGCTGGACCTCGAGGCTTTCGGCATGGAGCCGAAGGCCGAAAAGGACTTCATGCGCGCCATCCTGAATCCGTACGGGATGGTGCTCGTGACCGGTCCGACCGGCTCCGGTAAGACGACGACGCTCTATTCGGCGCTGTCCAGGGTCAACAGGACGGACGTCAACATCATGACGGCCGAGGACCCGGTCGAGTACAACATTTACGGCATCAACCAGGTCCAGGTCCGGCCCGAGATCGGGATGAGCTTCGCGGCGGCGCTCCGTGCGTTCCTCCGCCAGGACCCCAACAT
>DATMSC010000241.1:0-3418 GCA_035565595.1 Longimicrobiales bacterium
GTCGGCCAGCACCAGATGTGGGCGGCGCAGCTCCTGGACTGGCGCGCACCCGGCACGCAGATCACCAGCGGCGGCGCCGGCACCATGGGCTTCAGCATCCCCGCCGCGCTGGGTGCCGCCATCGCGCGCCCCGACGAGACGATCTGGGTCATCTGTGGCGACGGCGGATTCCAGATGACGAGCCAGGAGCTGATGACACTGGTCCAGGAAGACGTCCGGAACGTCAGGATCGCTATCATCGACAATGGCTACCTGGGTATGGTGCGGCAGTGGCAGCAGCTATTCGAGAACCGCTGCTACAGCGAGACACCGCTGGTGAACCCGGACTTCGTGATGCTTGCCCGCGCGTATGGCGCTCACGGCATCCGTGTCGAACGGGCGGCAGACGCCGAGCCGGCCATCGAGGCCGCGTGGGAACACGATGGCATCGTCGTCCTGGACATCAGGGTCGAGCGCGAGGCGAACGTCTTCCCCATTGTGCCGCAGGGCGGCGCGCTGGACGACATGTGGACCGGGGCGGCGGAAGAGGCTCCTCCGCTCGTGGGTACCGGCTCGGCGACCCGACCGCAAGCGACGAGTCCGGTGGATGCGGGCGCCATCCCCGCGGCCGTTTCCGGAGGGCGACAATGAGCGCAACGAACGGCACCGCTGCAGCTTTCGCCGGAGCGCGGCAGGTGATCACGATCCACGCCGAGGCTGCCCCCGACATCGTCGAGCGGGTGGCCGGTGAGCTGCGGCGGCAACGCTGCATCGTGGAGCGGTTGGCTTACGAGCGACTCCCCTGGCAGGTCGAAGACGCCCCGTTCGCTGCCGGACCGGCTGACGCGATGGGCACCGATACTCGGTCGCCGGGTGGCGCTGCCCGCATTGTTGCACTCGTGATCGCCCGGGATGTCGATCAGGTCGCCGCGCGGCTCCGGCGGTTGCCGCGGATTCTCGGCGTGGCCTCGACGCCTGCGGAATGACTGTATTGTCCACATCTCAGAGTATGCGTCGGCGCGGAGGCACCCGGTTGTGGGCTGTCGCATTCGTGCTGCCGGAGCTCCTGCTCCTCACAGTCTCGCCGGCGCACGCCGCCCTGCAGCACGCCCGCGCCCTCTTCGATGGCGAAACGCTCGCCGGCTGGGAGGTCGTCGACTTCCTGGGCACGGGTACCGTCGAGGTCAGGGACGAATCCATCGTCCTCGGCGCTGGCGACCCGATGACCGGGATCAACTGGCTCGGGGATTTCCCAACCGTCGATTACGAGTTGACGCTCGAGGCGAAGAAAATCTCCGGAAACGACTTCTTTGCCGCCATCACCTTCCCCGTCGGTGACGACCCGTGCACGCTGGTAATCGGCGGATGGGGCGGAGGCGTCGTTGGCCTCAGCAGCATCGACGGCGACGACGCACTGCGAAACGTCACGACCCGCTGGATGCGCTTCGATTACGACCGCTGGTACTCGGTCCGTTTGCGGGTGACCGGGGAGAAGATCCAGGCCTGGATCGACGACGAACCCGTCGTGGACTTCGCGTATCCCGGGCACGAGCTGTCGGTCCGCGTCGAGGTGGTGCCGAACATCCCGTTCGGCATCTCGACGTGGCACACGACGGGAGCGCTACGCAACATCCGGGTGCGGGAGCTGGAGACCGCCCCCTGAATCACTGCCCCAGCGCACACGCGGGCGACCCGGGGAAATGGGGATGCGGCCCGGGAACCCACCTTTGCGCAAATGGATTTGCGGACGGCCGCAGGGGCAGAGATGCGTGTGCGTCCACGTCTCTTCGACCGGCCGTCGCGGATGGACGAACCGGTCGATGGCGGCTGCACGTGCCGGCCACGTCGGGACCGGACAGCGGCCGGCCCCCGATCGCCCGCCCGGCGGCCGCCGCGGGGGGTGGCGAGGCGTCTTCGCCGCGCGGCTGGCGCACGGCAGGGTGGAGGCGTGCCTGCTTGCGGCCGGGCCTGTTGGCGACCCGGGTTACGCCGATGCCGATCCCGCGTGCGGCAGGGAGGAGATGAACGAACGTATCTCCCGGATCGATGTTTCCGGTGCTTCTTCCTGTACGAAGTGGCCGGCCTCCGGAATCTCGACGACCCGCGCCCGGGGGAGCGCGGCGCGCCAGCGCTCCAGGTAATCGGGGCCGAACGCCGGGTCCTTCATCCCCCAGAGGATGAGCGCGGGCTTGATCGCCAGGCGGTCACGCTGATGCCAGAGCCCGTCGTACCACTCGCTCGAAGCGAGGAGCTCCCTGGCAAGGATCCACGTGCCGGGGCGGTCCGCCCGTGAGGCGAAAGGCATGAGATAGTGCCGGTGCACCTCCCGGGAGAGCTTGCGGCGGTCGCCATACGCGGCCGGCAGGACGATCCGGGGCGAAAAGTTGAGCCGCGTATACAGAAAGCGTCCCACAGCCCCCCCCATTACCCGGCCGATCCGCTCAGCCGGGCTACCCCGCAGCGACCAGAGCCACGTATTGAACAGCACGATCCCCCGCACGCGCTCGGGGTGCGCCGCCGCATGGCTCAGGCCGATCGGTCCGCCGAAGTCGTGGACCACGAGCACGAAATCCCGGAGCTCCAGCGCCTCGACCAGCCTCGCCAGATTCGCGGCGTGATCCGCGGGACGATAGCCCCATTCCCGCGGCTTTTCGGAGAGCCCGAAGCCCAGGTTGTCCGGTGCGATCACGCGGTGGTCGCGTGCGAGATCGCGGATCAGATTTCTGTACAGGAAGGACCACGTGGGCGTGCCGTGGACCATGAGCACGACGGGACCTTCACCCTCGTCCACGTAGTGCATCCGACCGCCATCGACGTCGACGAAGTGCGGCTCGAACGGGTACAGTGCGGGATCCAGCCATTCCGGGCGCCTCATGATCACCTCGCCGGTTCGGGTGCGGCGGTGCCGGCAGGAGCGAATCGCTGAACCAGGGCGTCGGCGACTTCGTCCAGCGGATATCTCTCGGGATCGAGCGCATAGTGCTGAGCGATGCCATCGATTGCGGCGAACAGGGCGAGCGCTTCCGCACCTGGATTCGCGCTCCCGGAGCTCTCCAGGAGCGACCGGATCGATTCCCGGATCGACTCGGTCCACGTGCGCAGGTGCACGCCCAGCCCCGCGATGACCTCGGGCTCGCCCCGCAAACGGTACAGTACACGCCAGAATGGGAGCCCATCCCGCACCGCCGCGAGCGCGCCGTGTACGAGCTGATCGACACGTTCCGGCCGTCCGGCGCCTCCGGCCGCCTGGTCCAGCGATGCCTGGACATGTCGCATGCTTTCCAGGAAGATCGCGCCCAGCAGAGTCTCCTTGCCGTCGAAGTAGTTGTATAGCAGCGACGGCGATACACCCGCCGCCCTGGCGATCTGGCGTACGGACGTGGCGCTGTACCCCTGCCGCCCGAACAGCTCGAGCGCGCTATCGAGGATCCGTCTGCGT
>DATMSC010000242.1:0-4119 GCA_035565595.1 Longimicrobiales bacterium
GCGCGCCGTCACGGACGAAAAGCGGGATCTGGTGCAGATCCGCGGGCACGGTGATCGTCTGCCCGCCGTCGTAGACCATGTCGGGGCGCCACGCGTCACGCCAGCGCGCTCCGGACGGCAGGTACACCTCCTGCTCCCGCCGGTCCTTCTCCCAAACCGGGGAGACGAGCAGGTCGGGCCCGTACTGGTAGGTCCACCAGTTCGACCACGCCTCCGGCGCGTCCGGGTCGACGAGGAAGAGCGGCCGCACGATCGGCATCCCGGTCTCGTGAGCGACCACGCCCTGCTCATAGCTGTAGTCGGCGAGACGGTCGTGCAGCCGGGCGTACAGCCTCCAGGCGGCCAGGACCTCCGCGTCGTAGGACGGCTCGCGGGGCAGGTTCCAGAACCCGACGTTCCGCGTCGGCCCCACCTCCATGATCGGCGTGAAGCACGAGAACGCGAGCCACCGCATGTACAGGTCGTGGTCCATCGACTGCTGGTTGTAGCCACCGGTGTCGGAACCCCAGTTCGGGTATCCCATCACCGCCGAACGCTGCACGGCGATGATCGAGGCGCGCAGTCCCTCGGGAACACCGCCGACGTCGCCGCCCCAGAACACCGAGACCGACGAGCTGCCGGTGTACGCCGCGCGGGGCATGATGATGAAGTCGTCGCCCAGCATCCTGCGCGTGACCTCACCCACGGCCTGCGTGTACAGCACCGGGTACTCGTTCCGGTTCTCCCGGATCGTCTTCCCGTCGAAGCGCGTGAACGGGCCGTCGGCCGGGATGTTCTCCTCGGCGCGGTCCAGCTTGAAGCCGACCACGCCCATGTTGATCAGCTTCTCGATCCCCGTCTGCCAGTACGCCTTCGCGTCCGGGTTCGAGAAATCGATGAGCGGATAGTTCTGCTGGGCCGGCGGATTGCCCGGCAGCCCGTAGCCGCGCGCGATGATCTCCTCCTGCATCTGCCCCTTCACGAACGGGCCGATCCAGAGGAGCGTCCGGACGTCCTGCTCCCGCAGCCACTGCACCATCGCCTCGAAGTTCGGGAGCCTCGCCGGGTCGATGTCGAAGTCGTCGTACCCGATCACGCCGGGGCCCCACGGGCGGTCGATCCAGTACACGCCCAGCGGGATCCCGAACGCGCGCAGCATCATGACGTCTTCCATCACCTCCGAGTTGAACGGTCCGGTGACGGGCGTGCCGTCCCAGTACGTTTCCCGGTGGTTGTGCTCATCGCGCCAGCGCCAGGGCCGGTACGCCCAACGCGGCGGGAGCACCGGCGGACCGTTCTCGATGGCGTGCGCCTGGACGATCTCGGCCGGCGAGTCGCCGACGTAAACCTTGAAGGCCAGCTCCGGCCCGTCGTGATGGATCTGTACCCGGGCCGGATTCTCCGCCGCGAAATCGTAGAGCCCCGGCCAGAACGTCTGGAGCAGCACGCCGTACCCCCGCGAGGAGATGAAGAACGGCGCGTAGACCGACGTCGTCGGCTTCACCAGCATCTCGATCCGCTGGCCGCGCAGGTTCATGGCCTCGGTGATCCCCGGCGCCCACGACGCCTGCTGCGGACCGTCCACCACACGCTCCATGACACCGGTGTAGTACTCGTCCGGAGCGGACTCGAGGGCGAACCCCCATCCACGGATGTCATCCGCAGGCGAAGCGCTCAGCCGCACGCCGAAGTGCTCGCCTTCCCTCGCGACGGCGACGGTCACCGTCCGGCCGTCCGGCAGATCGAAACGGCCTTCGAGCGTCTGCCCGGCGCTGGTGCCGGTTATCTCCGCCGGGAGCGTCGTCCGGCCCTGCTCCGTTTCGAAGTAGATCCCGTCGAGTCGCAGCTCGCCCTGAGTCAGCGGAAGCGAGAGGATCGTGCCTGCGCCGTCGCTCGCAAACGACGGCTGGCGTTCGGTACCCGCCGCACAACCTGCGACAAACAGGATGGACAGCACGCCCGCCCGTAGTAAGGCATCCCGTGTAGTCATGCTGATTTCTCGCTGGAGACGAAAGGACGTCGCGGGCCTATGCCTTTGCCCGACAAAGGCAACGTACGCTCGTTTCGGGGTGACGTCAACCAGTCCGTACGCTCTGGTCAACGGTACTCTAGCGCGCCGGCAGAACGATTGTACATTTTCGACGCCACGTCATCAAAACGTTGCTCGGCGATGCTTTTTCCGACGGAGGATACATTGCGAACGTTCGCCACACTCACGGGAATCGCTGCCCTGACCGCGACGCTGGGTGCGTCGCCGCTCGCAGCTCAGGGGTGGTATTTCACTGCGGCGATAGGCGGCGAATTTTCGGGCACCATGTCGTTCGAGGACTTCAACTGCTCGGCAACATCCCCACCGGCGCTCTTCGGGTGCAGCGTCGGTGAAGATGGCGATCGGGCGCTGGGCGCGTACGGCGACTACCAGTCCATGACCATGGAGCTGGGGATCGGCAACCAGATCTCGGCGGTGCGGATCGAGGCGCGCCTCGCCTATCGGCCGTCCTTCGCCTTCGTCGGCAACGCCAACTTCCTCAATGCTTCGAAGAAGCAGCCGGTGCGGACCGAGGTGCACAGCGTCGGGGTGGCGCTCGCGGGCGCGGTCGATCTGGCGATCATCGATCTCGGGTATAGCCGACTCGTGCCATTCATCGGCGCCTCTGCGGGCGTGTCCCGGCATGAAGTCGACGAGGTGGTCTACCGCTTCCCGTCGCTCGGAGCCGGAGCGCTGACCAGGGTTCCCGGCGGCGTCACCACTGCATTCACGTGGAGCGGATCGGCCGGGTTGTCCTTCCACATCGATGAGCGCGTGAGCGTGGAAGGTTCCTATCGCTACAGCGATCTCGGTGCGGTCGAAACCGAGGCCGGCACGGCCCAAGTCGTCCGTCCCAAATTCAAGGGCACCATTGACATCGCCGGAACGCGCAGCGATCTCAGGACGCACGCCATAACCGCAGGGCTCCGGGTCGGCCTCTAATGCACGACGCCCCGGGGAGTCCGCCTCCCCGGGGCAGCCTACCAGACCGTCGGAATCCCCGCCTCTGAAAAGACCGGATCCGCTGTCGCAATCGGAAGTGTCGATTGACCGGCGCGGCGCGGCCCCCGATCTTGGGGCGTTCCCCTGACAGACGGTAGGTGGCCATGCAGAAGCAGTTCCGAGACGGGGCGTTTCAACGGTGCGCGGTCGTCACCACGCGCCTGCTCATGCTCATCCTCGTGCTGGGTTGGACGGGCGAGGCGGCAGCGCGCCAGGCCGAGTCCGACTCGTCCGAGCCCCGCCCGATCCGCGCGCTGTACATCACGGGAGGCGGTTTCCACGACTTCGTCGCGCAGGAGCGGATCATCCCGGAGGGGATCGCCGCGCGTACGAACATCGAGTGGACGGTCGACCGCACGGCCGACACCGCGACGGCGGCGCTCATCGCGCGGCACGAAAACACGGCGTGGGCCGACGAGTTCGACGTCGTCGTCTACAACATGTCGTTCTCGTGGGTGGTGGACGCCGGGTGGATCGACCGGCTGGCGTACGCCCACCGGGACAGGGGTGTCGCCGCCGTCCTGCTGCACGGCGCGGTCCACAGCTACCGGCGCTCGGAGTCCGACGCGTGGCGGGAGCTGATGGGCGTCGCCAGCTACCGTCACGACGACCAGCGCGCGTTCACCATCGAGAAGGTCGCGTCGGAACACCCGATCGTGCGGGGCGTGCCGGAGGGGTGGGGTCCGGGTGTCGACGAGTTGTACGAGATCCAGGAGATCTACCCGGGGATGACGCCGCTCGCCCGCGCGTACAGCGTGGAGACGGAGACGTACAGCCCCGTGGTCTGGACCAACGTATTCGGCGACGCGAAGGTGTTCGTGACCACGATGGGTCACAACAACCGGACGATGGAGGACCCGGTCTACCTGGACATGGTCACGCGTGGTCTGCTCTGGACGCTGGATCTGCTCGAGGAAGACGGCACGCCGGCGCCGGGGTATGGCCCGCCGGCCGACGCGACCCGCTGACCGGGAGCAAGACGCCCGTCGCGGCGCCACGCGCGAGGCAGGTACGAAGCCGCGGCGCCACCCGGCACCAGCGTGCTGGCGGGAGCAGCGCCGCGGGGGTCCGGTCAGAACTCGAGCTGCGACAGGTACTGGATGCTGTTC
>DATMSC010000243.1:0-4093 GCA_035565595.1 Longimicrobiales bacterium
ATTCTGGGCGACCTGCTCCAGATAAGTCAGCACGCCGAGCCAGCTCTCGACACTATCCAGGAGGGGATCGGATCCAACCAGCCGCTCGGCTTCGGCCTTGAACAGGCCGAGGCTCATCGATGCGGCAATCTTCGTCGCCTGATAGAAGATGGTAGGCCGGTCACGAGTTGCCTCGATCAGGAGACGTGACTTCCCTACGCGCCGGCGGCCCAGCACTACCATGACCGATGGCCGAGCACGCCCCAGTTCGCGCCGCAATGCTTGGAGTTCTCGTTCCCTGCCAATGAATGGACCGCCAGGCATGCCACCTCCCGCTGCCGCCACGATTATCATAATCCTGTTTATCATAATCGCGATTAGCGTTGATGGCAACCTCAGTTTCTGGTCCGGCTCGACAGCCCGTGCTCTGGATATCGCTAACCCGTCCCCAGGTTCGAAGCGAGCAACTCCTGGAGGGCTTCGACCCGATGAGAGCACGCGTGCTGCACGCCACCTGATCACCGAAGATGTATCCGAGAACATCCCTCGATCACCAAGAGTGCGGGAGCGCCCGGATTGCTGTCAGAGCCAGCACCTAATATCTTCTCGCATGCCGTCCCCGACGGCACCCTTCGTGATCCATTCTTCCCTGAAACTAGATAGCAACGAGGTGATGTTGGCCAGGAAGGCAAGCAAGTCTGCCCGGGGCAGTAAAGTATCGGCTCCCCTGGGTTACGAGGCCGAGCTCTGGAAGATGGCCGACGCGCTCCGCGGCTCGATGGACGCGGCCGAGTACAAGCACGTCGTGCTCGGCCTGATCTTCCTCAAATATATCTCCGACGCCTTCGAGGAGACCCAGGCCCGGCTCGAGGCGGAGCGGGTCCAGGGGGCGGACCCGGAGGATCCGGACGAGTACCGGGCGCTGAACGTCTTCTGGGTCCCGCGCGAGGCCCGGTGGGACTACCTCAAGACACAAGCGCGCCAGTCCACGATCGGGCAGCTCGTCGACGACGCGATGGAGGCCGTCGAGCGCGACAACCCGGCGCTCAAGGGCGTCCTCCCGAAGGATTACGCCCGGCCGGCCCTGGACAAGACGCGGCTCGGGCAGCTCATCGACCTGATCAGCAACATCCGGGTGGGCGACGAGGAGGCGCGCTCGAAGGACGTCCTCGGCCGCGTCTACGAGTACTTCCTCTCGCAGTTCGCGAGCGCGGAGGGGAGGAAGGGCGGCGAGTTCTACACGCCGCGCTGCGTGGTCCGCCTGCTCGTGGAGCTGATCGAGCCGTTCCGCGGGCGCGTCTACGATCCGTGCTGCGGCTCGTCGGGGATGTTCGTACAGTCGATGGAGTTCATCCGCGCCCACGCCAACGGGAACGGGAACGGCGGCAAGGCGAAGGCGGATATCTCCATCTACGGCCAGGAGTCCAACTACACCACGTGGCGCCTGGCGAAGATGAACCTCGCGATCCGCGGGATCAACGGGCAGATCGCCCACGGCGACACGTTCCACGACGACAAGTTCCCGGACCTCAAGGCCGACTACATCCTGGCCAACCCGCCCTTCAACGTCTCGGACTGGGGCGGCGAGCGTCTCCAAGACGACAAACGCTGGAAGTATGGCGTCCCGCCGGCGAGGAACGCCAACTTCGCCTGGGTCCAGCACATCATCCACCACCTCGCCCCGGGCGGCGTCGCCGGTTTCGTGCTGGCCAACGGCTCCATGTCCTCGAACCAGTCGGGCGAGGGGGAGATCCGGAAGAACATCATCGAGGCCGACCTCGTCGACTGCATGGTCGCGCTCCCGGGGCAGCTCTTCTATTCGACGCAGATCCCGGCCTGCCTGTGGTTCATCGCCCGGGACCGGCACAACGGGAAGTACCGGGACAGGCGGGGCGAGGTGCTCTTCATCGACGCCCGGAAGCTGGGCGTCATGGTGAGCCGCACGCACCGCGAGTTGACCGACGAGGAGATCCAGCGCATCGCCAGGACCTACCACGCCTGGCGTGGGCAGGAGGAGGCTGGCGAGTACGCCGACGTCCCCGGCTTCTGCAAGAGCGCGACGATCGAGGAGATCCGGAAGAACGGCTACGTCCTCACGCCCGGGCGCTACGTCGGCGCCGAGGTTCGGGAGGACGACGACGAGCCGTTCGACGAGAAGATGAAGCGCCTCGTGGCGACGCTCCGCGAGCAGCAGGCGGAGGCGGCGAGGCTGGATGCGGCGATCGCGGCGAATCTGGAGGCGTTGGGGTATGGCGGGTGAGTGGCGCCTAGCGTATTGGGGCGAGCTCGCCACCTTGGAGTACGGGCGAGCTCTACGGAATTATTCCGAGACCGCCGGGCAGTACCGAGTCTATGGTACAAATGGTCCGATTGGCTGGCATGATGAAGCATTATGCCACCATCTTGGCGTGATCATCGGGCGCAAAGGCGCCTATCGGGGTGTGCACTACTCACCTGCGCCGTTCTTTGTTATTGATACCGCATTTTATTTGGAACCGAAGGTCGAGCTCGACCTACGGTGGGCCTATTACGAACTGCTATCACGTGACATTAACGCGCTCGATAGCGGGTCAGCTATTCCTTCCACCAGCCGCGATGCCTTCTACAGCTTGCCTGTTCGCGTCCCGCCGCTTAACGAACAACGCGCCATCGCCGACATCCTCGGCACGCTCGACGACAAGATCGAGGTGAACCGGCGGATGAGCGAGACGCTAGAGGAGATGGCGCGGGCGCTCTTCGAGTCGTGGTTCGTGCGTTTCGACCCCGTCCGCGCGAAGATGGAGGGCCGCGACCCAGGCCTCCCGTCCGACCTCGCCGACCTCTTCCCGGACCGCCTCGTCGAGTCCGAGCTCGGGGAGATTCCGGAGGGGTGGGCCGTGGCTAGCTTGGGAGACGTCGCGGATCAGATCCGGGAGAACGTCACTCCCGCCGAGAATCCTGACGCCTGGTTCGAGCATTACAGCATTCCGGCGTTCGACGCAGCGCAGGTCCCTGTCTCGGAACCCGGTCGGGAAATTAAGAGCCAGAAGTCGCGAGTCATCCCGGGAAGCGTCCTGCTTTCGAAGCTGAATCCAGAGATTCCTAGAGTGTGGCTCGTCGATGTCCAACGCGAGGACCGGGCGATTTGCTCGAAGGAGTTTCTGGTCTATCGTGCACGCGAACCTCACGGCCGCGCGTGGCTTTATTGCCTTCTGCGTTCGTCACGGGTTCGCGATGAACTACAAGGGATGGTTACCGGCACATCGAAGAGCCACCAGCGTGTTCCGCCGCAAGCCATTTTGCGAATCGAAGTTCCGAAAGCACCGGATGCGATAGCCCAAACGTTCGAAAGGGTGGTGGAGCCGCTGCTGAAGCGCGTCCTGATGTGCCGTCACGAATCCCGCACCCTCGCCGCGCTCCGGGACACGCTCCTGCCCAAGCTCATCTCCGGCGAGCTGCGGGTGAAGGACGCCGAGCGCCTGGTCGCGGCCACGACGTGATCGCGGTCCGCCGCCTTAGTCCAATCCTACGCCGCGAGGGCGCCGCCTCCGACGCCCGTCGATCGCCGTCGTCGTTCGAAGGGACCAGCCGATCCTTGCGCTCCAATGCCGCTTCCCACATTTTACTCAATGCGTTGAGAAAAATTACTCAATGCGGTGAGTAAGACGTCATGCCCGAATACCGACGCCCCGCGGCGGCCATCCTCGAAGCCCGCCTGGCCGAGCCCCGACGGTTCATCCAGGTGATCGCGGGGCCGCGCCAGGTGGGGAAGACGACCCTCGTCCTCCAGGTCGCCGAACGCCTCCGCATCCCCTGCCGGTACGCCAGCGCGGACCAGCCCACGCTCCGCGGCCCGGGGTGGATCGCCGAGCAATGGGACGCCGCCCGCGCGGAGTTCGGCCGCGACGACGGCGTCCTGATCCTCGACGAAGTGCAGAAGGCCGCCGACTGGGCCGAGTCCGTCAAGCGGCTGTGGGACGAGGACACGCGGGAGAAGCGCCCTCTGCGGATCGTGCTCCTCGGCTCGGCGCCGCTCCTGATGCAACGGGGCCTCTCCGAGAGCCTCGCGGGGCGGTTCGAGGTCATCCGCCTGACCCACTGGTCCCCGGCCGAGATGCGCGACGCGTTCGGCTGG
>DATMSC010000244.1:0-7164 GCA_035565595.1 Longimicrobiales bacterium
AGGTCCCCCTGGGCGCGGGTTGAACGAGACTAGTGCGTTCGACCGACCCGGCCATTATACATATGCCTACGTCGTACTGTACGTATCGTGCGGAGGGTGGACCCATGGCCAGGAAGGGCAGGAAGAACAGCGGGACCGGCGTCAACGTCGTGGAGGAAGCGGCTGCGTTGTACGCGTCTGACGCCGCCGAAACTCCGAAGAGGAAGAACTACCTCCTCCTCCAGTCCAAGATCGACCTGGCCAGGAAGGTTCTGGGCGCGGCCACGGAAACCGAGGCGCTCGATCGGGCGCTGGACTACGTGATCTACGGTGAGTTGCTCGCGCAGGGAACGCTCGCCATGCACGGCGAGGAGTACAACGACGTGCTCGGTCTGCTGGCGGAGATCCCCGGCTCCGCGGAGCGTGGCTGATTGGCGAAGTTCGTCCTCGACACGAACGTACTCATCCACGCCATGCGGAACGAAGCGGCGCGGGATGAGCTGGCGGCCTGGCAGCGACGCATGGGTCCGCACCTCTACATGCATGCCGTGGTCGTCGCGGAGCTGCTGGTCGGTGCAGGGAGCGAGGTCACGTTCGAGCGCTGGCGCGGCCACTGGCTCGCGCCAGCGGAACGTCTGGGGCGGGTGATCGCGCCCACACAGGGAACGTGGCTACGCGCGGCACGCACCGTGGCACGGCTGCACGGCGAGGGGCATCTTCCGCGCGATCAGGTACGTCCGGGATTCTTCAACGATTGTTTGCTCGCGGCCTCGGCCGTGGAGCAGGGGTTCATCCTCGTCACTCACCACCTCGCGGACTTCCACCTCATCCGGCGCGTACTGCCGGGCCTGCGTTTCGAATCTCCGTTACCCTCCTGACCGTCAACGCCCTCCAGCGAACACGCGCACGTGCCGCGGCCGGACGTAGACGGTCGTACCGACCTCTAGCTCCATCGTGGCGAACCGTTCCTGCGAGATCTCCGACATCAGCTCCTGCTGGTTCGACGTCAGGAGGTGCACCCGCACCACGGGTCCGGCGCCGTGTACCCGGAGCACCCGTGCCTCGAGCGCCGGCGAGGTGCTGGATTTGGTGTCAATGGTGACGTCGTGCGGGCGGATGAAAACGCGCGCGTCGCCGGCGATGCCGTTCTGCTCCGGTTCCGCGAGCGGTATCTCGATGGCGTGGAACTGGACGACGCCCGAGTCGACTCGCCCGTGGAACGTGTTCACCTCGCCGAGGAAGTGCATGACGAACTCGGAGGCCGGATTGTGGAAGACCTCGTCGGGCGTACCGATCTGCTCGATGCGCCCCTCGTGCATGACGACGATGCGGTCGGCGACTTCCAGCGCCTCGTCCTGGTCGTGCGTCACGAATACGGTGGTCACGTGGATCTCGTCGTGCAGCCGGCGGAGCCACGCACGAAGCTCCTTGCGTACGCGGGCGTCGAGCGCGCCGAACGGCTCGTCCAGAAGGAGCACCCTGGGCTCGACGGCGAGCGCGCGCGCCAGCGCCACCCTCTGCCGCTGCCCGCCGGACAACTGGTGCGGATATCGGGCGGCCAGGCCATCGAGCTGGACCAGACGCAGGAGCTCGTGGACCTTTTCGCGGATCGCGTCCTTCCCCGGCCGCTCCTTGCGTGGCTTGACCCGCAGCCCGAAAGCCACGTTCTCGAACACCGTCATGTGCCTGAAGAGCGCGTAGTGCTGGAAGACGAAGCCCACCCCGCGCTGGCTCACGTGCCGGTTGGCGACGTCTTCGTTGTAGAAACGGATACTCCCGCTCCCCGGATCCGGGGCTTCCAGCCCGCCGATGATCCGCAGCAGCGTCGTCTTCCCGGAACCCGAGGGACCGAGCAGCGCGACGAGCTCGCCCGTCTCGACGGTCAGGCTCACGTCATCGAGCGCGCGGAACGTCCCGAAAGTCTTCGATATGGACTGTACTTCGATGCTCATGCCTCCCCGCCTCCCATGTCTCGGACCGCACGGGCGTGATCACGCCCGGCCTTCCATTCCACGACCAGCTTCACGGCCAGCGTGACGAGCGCGAGCGCCGCGAGCAGCGATGCCATGGCGAAGGCCGCGGTGGTCTGGTAGTCGTTGTACAGCACCTCGATGTGCAGCGGTACGGTGTTCGTCAGGCCACGGATGTGACCGGAGACGACCGAAACCGCGCCGAACTCGCCCATCGCGCGGGCGTTGCACAGCACCATGCCGTAGAGCAGCCCCCACTTGATATTGGGGAGCGTCACTCGCCGGAAGACCTGCCAGCCGGAGGCGCCCAGCGTGAGCGCCGCGTACTCCTCGTCCGATCCCTGCGCCTGCATGAGCGGGATCAACTCGCGGGCGACGAACGGGAAGGTGACGAACGTCGTCGCCAGAATGATCCCGGGCGTGGCGAAGATGATCCGGATGTCGTGCTCGATCAGCCAGGGGCCCAGCCAGCCGTTGGCGCCGAACACGATGACGAAGAGCAAACCCGCAATGACCGGCGAGATCGCGAACGGCATGTCGATCAGGGTAATGAGCACGTTCTTTCCCCTGAACTCGAACCTGGCTATCGCCCACGCCGCCGCGATCCCGAAAGCCGTGTTGAGCGGAACGCTGACCGCGGCCGCGATCAGCGTCAGCACGACCGCGGACTGCCCGTCCGGGTGGAGGAATGCGGCAATGTACTCGAGCACTCCCTCCCGAAAGGCGTAGACGAAAACCAGGATCAGCGGCATGAAGAGCAGCAGGGTCAGGAATGCGACCGCCACGGCGATCAGCGCCCACCTGACCCATGCCGGCTCCGTATTCGCCGCCCTGCGCACGGGGGGCGATGCCGCGGTGCGGAGTGCTACGCTCCCCGCCATACCGGTCCTCCCGAATCGAAAGTGATGTTCATCGTTGGTGCCTTCGGCTCCAGGCCTGGAGCATGTTGATGATCAGCAGGAAAGCGAACCCGGCCAGCAGCATCACCACGCCGATCGCCGTCGCGCCGACGTAATCGAACTGCTCGAGCCGGATCAGGATCAGCAGCGGTGCGATCTCCGTGCGGTACGGCATGTTGCCGGCGATGAAGAACACGGAACCGAACTCGCCAATGGCCCGGGCGAAAGCCAGTGCGAAGCCGGTCAGCAGCGACGGCAACACCGACGGCAGGATCACGCGCCAGAACGTCTGCAGCCGATTCGCCCCCAGGCTCGCCGACGCCTCCTCGATCTCGCCGTCCAGATCCTCCAGGGCCGGCTGAACGGTCCGGACGACGAACGGCATCCCGATCAGCGTCAGCGCGACCACGATGCCGGGTCTGGCGAACGCCACCTGTATCCCCAGCGGTTCCAGCCACCGGCCGATCCAGCCGGTGCGGACGAAGAGCGTGGTCAGCGCGATTCCCGACACGGCGGTCGGGAGGGCGAACGGGAGGTCCACCATCGCGTCCAGGAGCCGCTTCCCCGGGAACGGATACCGGACCAGCACCCACGCCACGATGAAACCGAAAACGCCGTTCAGCGCGGCGGCGATGAACGACGCACCGAAACTCAGTCGATATGCCGCCAGCGCCCGCGGATCGGCGATGGCGCGCGCCCAGAATTCAGCGAGCGTTATCCTGCTGCCGGTGAAGAGGATCAGCCCGGCCAGGGGGATGAGTACGAGCAACCCCAGGTACGCCAGGGTGAAGCCCATGGTGAGGCCAAACCCTGGCAGTACGCTGGGTTGTCGCACGCGGAGACCGCGCCAGGAACTCCGTTCGCTCGTCAGCGTCCGGGTGCTCAAAACGAGAGCTGGAGTTGCGTCCGCAACGCGAGCTGCTTGCCGGACCCGGTGGACCGGAGCAGCCCCTGGCCGTTGTTCGCGACCGGTACGGGGTCGCCGACGACCACGGCGTCAGCCGTCAGCTTGGCGTTGTGCCCGGCAAAGTAGTAGTTGCCGCCGAGCGTCAGCGCCGTCAGCCGGTCCTCCGCCACCGGCCCGGACCCGCCCTGCACGCTGCCCTGGTTGACGCGGAAATAGACCCCGTCGAAATCGATCGATTCGTAGCGGCCGAACACCTCGAGCCGGTTCGGCACCAGGAACACGCCCGTCTGCGCCACCAGCCCGAGCTGGCTCGCGCCGTCCAGCCCGTCTGGCAGGTCGGCAGCATCCGGATCGACGCCGAACCGCTGCCCGATGATGGCGCCGAACAGGGCGACCGCTCCGAACTTCGCCGTCACATCGCCCGTCCACTTCGTAATGTCCGGACGATAGACGCCGCCCTGGTTGCGGCCTCGCTCGTAGTCCGCGGCGGCACCGACGATCACGACCGGGGCAGCACCGCTCCAGCTCGAGAAGTCGCTGTAACGGGACCAGCCGGCGCTCGGTGTCGACCCGATCAGGTACTCCGCGCGTCCGCTCACCCCGATCCTCGCGCTCTCGTTGTCCAGGTCGGTCCGCCACCCGTACGAGCCGTTGTGCAGCATGCCGGTGAAGCGCAGCCGGTTGCGCCGCACGTTCACCTGCACGCCCTGCGCGAATTTCGTCGTGAAATAGTCCGCGGTGTACGAACGCTCCACAGCGAGCTGGTTGCCGGCGCCGACGTCCTCCTCGTGCAGGAACGACGGCTTGTTCTGCCCCACGCGAATGTCCACCACCGGCGACAACTGATAACCGAGCCACGCCCACGCTGCGCTGACGCCACCCGCGTTCGACGCGTCCAGCCTCAACCGGTAGGTGAAACGCGGGCCCAGGAAGTAGCCCTGCAGGTTGATCTGGAAACGACGGAGCTGATAGCCACCGACGGTGATCGCCTCGTCGCTCCCCGGCACCGCTCCCTCACCCCTGTGCGACTGGACCGCCCGGACCTGGCTCAGGAAGCCGATCCGCAGCTCGCTCCGCCCCTCCCCATCACGGATGTAGAACCCACGGTCGTAGCCGGCCACTGCGGCCGCAGCCTCCCTGGCCGCCTCCTCCGCAACCCGTTCCACAGCTTCCGGCGTCACACCCCCGGCAGCGCCGCCGTCCTCCGCCCCGGCCTGCCGCGCGGCCGCGGGAGCCGCGACCAGCAACAGCAACCAACCAGCCCACCCCAGCACCCCCAGGCGACGACGCACCCTCGCGCCACCAGCCTGGCCAGCATTCCTCTCTCCACCCCACTCCATGACACCCTCCAATTGATTCATCCGCGCCGTTCGCATGCGTGCACCCGGCTTCATGGCTCATAGATCTGATCGAAGACACCACCGTCGGCGAAGTGCCGGGCGTTGGCAGCCCGCCAGCCGCCGAAGACGTCGTTGATCGTGAAGAGGTCCATCTCCGGGAACTGATTGGCAAACCTCGCCCGCACCTCAGGCAGCACCGGCCGGTAGAAGTTGCGCCCGGCGATGTCCTGACCGGTCTCCGTGTAGAGGAACTCGAGGTACGCCTGCGCCACCTCCCGTGTCCCCTTGCGGTCGACGTTCCGGTCCACCACGGCGACGACCGGCTCCGCCAGGATGCTCACCGGCGGCACCACGATCTCGACACCCGCAGCGTCCAGCTCCGCCACGCTCAGCAACGCCTCGTTCTCCCAGTTCAGCATCACGTCGCCTATGCCGCGCTGGATGAACGTGTTCGTCGCCTCACGGGCACCCCGGTCCAGCACCGGCACGTTCGCATAGAGCGCGGCAATGAAATCCTGCGCCGCCCGCTCCGCCGCCTCGACCTGCGCGGCGTACGCCGGATCCCGTAGCTTCGACACGAAATCCTCGCCCAGCTCGCGGCGCAGCGCGTAACCCCACGCCGCCAGGTACGTCCACCGCGCCACACCCGATGTCTTCGGGTTCGCGGGAATCACCTGAACACCCGGCTTCACGAGATCCGACCAGTCGCGGATCCCCTTCGGATTCCCGCGACGCACCAGGAACACCACCGTCGACGTGTACGGCGCATTGTTGTACGGGAGCGTGCCCTGCCAGTTGGTCGAGATGAGACCCGCGTCCGCTATGGCATCCACGTCGTACGCCAGCGCCAGCGTCACCACATCCGCGTCCAGCCCGTCGATTACCGCCCGCGCCTGGCTTCCCGATCCGCCATGCGACTGCTGAACCGTCACGGCCTGGCCCGTCTGCTCCCGCCAGTGCCGCGCAAACGCATCGTTGAACTCACGGTACAGCTCCCGCGTGGGGTCGTACGACACGTTCAGCAGCGTCAGTCCGCCCGACGTACCGTCCCCGCCCGCGCAAGCCCCGAGCACGACCGCCAAACCGGCCAGGAATCCCGAACGCACCCAGCTCCCGGCATGCGGCCACCGTCCTTTTCGCATCATCGCTCCACCCCTCTAAAGCGTCTTGGATTTCCCGCCCGTTCCCTTCCCCGGCACCACCCGCCGGCCCGAGCGGACGCCGCCCCCTGAGTCAAGCCGCGTGCCGTTTTCCAACGCATTGCGCAAGCTGTTGCCTTTTAGCCACTTATATCCATGCACCCGCCGCCCGGCCCGCCCAGCGCCCATGAAATATGCTGGACGGGGCCGTGATATGATCTGGCGTGCCGTGAAATATCACAGTAGATTCCACCGCCATGAGCGAGATCAACGCGCTGCTGCTCGATGTCTGGCGCGAGGCGTGTCGCCACATCGAGATCGAACAGTCGGTGGAGACGATTGCCGGCTTGCTGGCGCGCCGCGTGCCGGCGGCGGAGTTGAGCGTCTGGGAGGTCGGCCGGGAGCGAGGTGTGCTCGAGCATCGTGCGTCCGGCCCGGCGACATCGCCGCCGCGCCAGCGGGTGCGCCCGATTGGCAATGCCATGCGCGGTCAGCTGCTCGACTGGACTCGCCGGGGCGGGCTGGTCCGGCGAGGCGACCGGTCGGCGCTCGCGTCGATGCTCGAGGAGCTTTTGCCGCCCGGTGAGTGGGATGACTGGTGTGCGGGCCCTCTGTCGACGGAGCACGACACGGCGGGTGTGTGTCTGGTGCGCGCCGCGCCGGGCCGAAATCTGGATGACGATCACCTGTCGACGGTCTCACTGCTCCTCGAGCCGCTGTCGGCGGCGCTCGAGAACGACCGGCGACTGAACGAGCTGAAGGCGCTGCGCGAGGCTGCGGAGGCCGACAAGCGGTCAGCGCTGTCGCGCCTCGGTCGCGAGAATCTGGTTGACGCGATCGTTGGCGCCGACGCGGGCCTGTCCGCCGTGATGGAGCGCGTGGCGCTGGTCGCGAGCTCTGACGTGCCCGTTCTGATCCTCGGCGAAACTG
>DATMSC010000245.1:0-1670 GCA_035565595.1 Longimicrobiales bacterium
AGAGGTGCCCGGCCGCACCATGGTCCTCCTCGAGACCACCGCGGGCGCCGGTCGCGTCCTGGGCTCACGTTTCGAGGAGCTCGCCGAGATGATCGAGCGGATCCCCCAGGACCTCCGTGACCGTGTCGGCGTCTGCGTCGATACCTGTCACGTCTGGGCCGCCGGCTACGACCTCGCC
Organism: Longimicrobiales bacterium; assembly: GCA_035565595.1. Classification (GTDB taxonomy): domain Bacteria; phylum Gemmatimonadota; class Gemmatimonadetes; order Longimicrobiales; family RSA9; genus DATMSC01. Next base: position 179 of record DATMSC010000245.1, read on the forward strand.
GGCGATTATGACGGCGTCATGGCAGAGATCGACAGGCGGGTTGGGCTCGACCGCGTCCGCCTGTTCCACCTCAACGATTCCGTCGGCGGGCTCGGCAGTCACCGCGACCGCCACGCCGACATCGGGACCGGCACGCTCGGCGACGAACCGTTCCGGCGGCTCGTCAACGACCCACGCTTCCGGGACGTGCCGAAGGTCCTCGAGACGCCGAAGGGCGACGACCCGGCGGCCGCCGACCGGAAGAATCTGGCGCGGCTGCGCGGCTATCGCGCCGGGTAACACCAGTCTCTCCGTCCGGCGCCCTTCGCGCACAAAGCGCAGGAACTGCGCAAAGATTGCGCAATTCCGGCCCCTGGGGACCGCCCGTAAACCATGACGTAAGCTGTGTTCGTACATATACTTGCGCATTTCGCCGCAGTATGGCCCCAAAAGTGCCTCTAAGAGAGGGCGACAACACGGACACTGCGGCGAACGGGGACTCCGGGGAGAGCGTCGCAGTGATAGGCGGGCGACTCGTCACTCGTTGACGGTCGCCTCGTCTATTTTATTATTCGACATGTCCTTACCGAGCCGCTGCGGCGGGCTGCGCGGGCACGCGGCCTGTGTCGTCGTGATGGTTGCCCTTCTGGCGGCGGCCGGCGAGGCCGCAGCGCAGGGCTGGACGTGGGGGGTACGGGGCGGCGTGGTCTGGTCGACGCCACTCGTCGAAGACCAGGTCGCCCCGCCAGCGGCAACCTCACCGGTGAAAATCCGGGTGCCGCCGGGCCCGACGCTCGCGCTCGATCTGGGGAGAGAGATTCGGCCCGGGGTGGATCTCGCGCTGAACGTCGGTTGGGCGACGTCGTCGCAGCAGATCGAGGGTGACGGCGCACGCCGCCTGGGTGGCCTGGACATCGCTCACGCGACGATCGGGCTACGCGCTCGGGCCGCTGATCGTGTCCGCGTGCACGGGGGCGCCGGGGTGATCCAGTACATTGCGGGGCGGTCAGGCATATTCCGCGACGGATCCTCGCCGGGCGCCCTCCTGGAGGCCGGCGTCGACGTGGCGTGGGGTGCCGGACGCGGGAGTATCGTGCTGGGGCTGGCCGGGCAGGCCCACCGTTTCGGGACGCCGGCGCTCCGCGCCGAAGGTGGGGTAGACGGCACCGTGTACCGGTTTTCGGTGACGGCGGGCTATCGGTTTGGCGGAGCGGGGCCGCGATGAAGGGGTTTGGAGCCCGGCGAAGGACTGGCCGTGCGGCCGCAATGTGCGGTCGGCGCGCGGGCTTCGGACTGTTGCTCGTGCCGGTCCTCCTCGGTGCGTGCGACCTGCCCACGGTACCGGCGCGCGCCGGCGACCGCGCACCGTACGACTTTGCTCTGGAAGACACTGAGCTGGTGATGCGCTGGCCGCGGGGCGCCGCGGTGCGCGTGTACGCGGCACCGGGTCCGGACGCGGCCCGTGATTCCGTCCTCGGCGGCGCACTGGTGCAAGGCGTAAACGCCTGGAACG
>DATMSC010000246.1:0-2954 GCA_035565595.1 Longimicrobiales bacterium
AGCGACACTTCCCGGATCGACGGCAGAAGGTGCTCAACCGGCTACGCGCGTTGCGCGGAGGGAAGCTGAACGACACGCGCTTTCACGACCGCATGCGCGGCGAGGGTATTTTCGCGGAGCAGATCCGCTCGATGTTCCGGACCGCCTGCGCGAAGGTTGGGCTCGGCAGTGAGAGGTTCTGGCCGGACGCCCGCGCCTTCCGGCGGCCGGCGCCGGAAGATCAGCTCGGGCTGTTCGACGACGTCGGACCGGGCGCGTGACGTTGCGTCACTCACCGCGCCGCCCGGCGCAGCAGGTCTGCTGATTCAGTCCGCCGATGATCGATCCCGCGGAGTCGTGCGGCGCGCGGCGGTCACTCCGGCTTCCGCTCGAGCTCGAGCGCTGCTGAGTTGATACAGTAGCGCTCGCCGGTGGGCCGAGGGCCGTCCGGGAAGACGTGTCCCAGGTGCGCCTCGCAGCGGGCGCACAGGACCTCGATCCGGTGCATGCCGAAGCTGCGATCCTCCCGCATCTCGACGCGGTCGGGGGCGATGGGCGCCCAGAAGCTGGGCCACCCGCTCCCCGAATCGTACTTCGTGTCCGACGCGAAGAGCTCGTTGCCGCAGCACGCGCAGCGGTAGATCCCCGGGTCCTTGGTGTCGACGTATTTGCCGGTGAACGCCGGCTCCGTCCCGCCCTGACGGCAGACGCGGAACTGCTCGGGTGTCAGCTCGCGACGCCATTCTTCGGGAGTCTTCCGGATCTTCTCCATATTGCGCCTCGGTTCTGGTTCCCGGCCCGTGGAGGTTTCTGCGGGGAATAGACCCGCCGCCCGCCGCGGCGTTCCACCACTGCCAACAGGCTGCATGCAGGTTTCAGGCACCATGCAGTCTGCGTTGCTTCCGGCGCCCGTGCGCGGGGAGTGCCACGGCCGCAGGGCGATCGGCTTGTCGCGTGCGATCCTTCGCCGGCTACCGGTTCGTCGCCACGTCGACCCACTCCTCGGCTCTGGCCATGTTCCGTTCTACGGCCGCCGAGTCGCCGGCGATGTTCGCGGCCGTGGCGAGGTCAGCATGAGCGAAGGCGAAGAAGAGCGGCAGGTTGCGCGTCGAATGGTCGGTCCAGACCGGTCGGTCGAGACTGTGGTCGTAGCTGAAGTGTTCCCAAAGGAGCTGGCGGGTCCGCTCGGCATCGATGAACGGCGTCTGCGTCCACTCCGACAGCTCAGGCGGCACGCGGACGAGCGTCTCCGCCTCTTCCGGCGTCACCAGCTTGTACGTGATGCCGTGGCGGGCCAGGTACGGCCTGAGGCCGAGGTTCTCGGGAGTGACGAGCCCGGAGAAGTGGACGGGGCGGTCGCCCCATGCCAGGCGCAGGACGGCCAGGATGAACTGCTCCGCTGGCGCCAGCGTCGTCCCGGCCGGGATCCGCGCCGAAATTCCGCGGGCGTCGAACTGCATCGTGGCCGGCGTCACGGAGTACGACTCCGTGATCGCCGCGATCTGTTCGTCGGAGAGCGGCAGGGCGCTGGTCGTCGGCGGCGTGACGTTCCCGTAGATGGGCACGGCAGTAGCCGGATCGAACGGTCGCTGGCATATGATGCGCGTCGGGTCCACCGCGGCGGCGCCGGGTTCGGGGCAGGGGCTCGAGAGGTCGCGGATCTGTTTCGCGTACCAGCCGGTGTTGAGATAGCTGGCCACGATGACCGTCACGTCCCTGCGGATGCCCTCGACCTCCTGGAGATACCAGAGCGGGAAGGTGTCGTTGTCGCCCGTGGTGAACAGCACGCCGTACGGTTCGACCGACTGGAGCATGTTGTACGCGAGGTCGCGCGCCAGGTAGTCACCGGCCCGGCTCGCATAGCTCCAGTTCAGCGCGAGCGGTATGAGCGCGATCGCCAGAACCGGCGCGGCGGCCAGGCGTGGCCTCGGCAGCGCGTAGAGCTTCTCGGCGAGGCGCAGCCAGACCCAGGTCAGGCCGACACCCGCCCAGAGCCCCCAGAGCGAAAATGAGACGATGAAGAAATAGTCCCGTTCGCGGACCTCGAACGGGGACGTCCCCAGCACCTGCGCCTGCCGGAATCCATAGCGGAAGTTCATGTAGAAGACGAGCAGGATGGAGACCGTGAAGAAGAGCGTCCCGAAGAATGCGAAGCCCTTTCGGTCCCGTCGCCAGTGCTGCCAGGCGCCGATCACGCCCAGCGCCGTGAACAGGAGCGTGACCGGGAGTCTCGCCTTGCCGAAATAGCCCTCCCGCCCGTCGAGCGACCTCGCCCACTGCCAGTCGAAATACTGGAGGTACGTTGCCATCTGCGCCCAGAACGGCGCCATGCGCGTGGTTAGCGGCGGCTTCGCGTACTGCTTCCGCTGTAGTGAAGCGGAGAGATTGTCGCACCCGGCGCGGCCGAAGGTGACGATGCTGACCGCCGCGCTCCCGAGCGACTCACAAGTGGGCGAGGCCTCGTTGATGACGGGATTCAGCTCGGCCCGGATGGGGAGGAACATCTGGACCGAGAGGCCGAGGAGCACGACTCCAATCACGGCCGCGTAGAGCCGGCCGCTGAGGAAGATCTGAGGCCGGACGAGCAGGAAGAGCACGCCGAGCGCCGGCGCGACGAGCACGCCCATGAGGTGGTTCCCCACCGAGAGGGCGAGCACGAATGCCATCAGGACGATGACGTTGTCGCTCCGCCAGCGCGCGCTGGCTTCCGCCGGCGGCGCTTCCAGGTTGTCGCGCCAGCGGAACGCGAGCCAGGAGAGGAATGCGATCGTCGCCAGGCTGACCGTGTAGACCTTCTCGTTCACGTTCGAGTGGTTCCACACGGTGAAGGCTGTGGCGGAGAGTGCGACGGAGACACCGGCGCCGACGAGCCGCGCCCGGCGGATCTCCGTGAAGTTCCGCAGTACCCTGAAGATGACGAGGTACCAGAAGACCGACGCGGCGGCGGTCATCGTCGCCGAGAGCAGATTCACCCG
>DATMSC010000247.1:0-12259 GCA_035565595.1 Longimicrobiales bacterium
ACCCGCTTCGGCGGCGGCGGTGGAGGAGGCGGCGGCTTCGGCGGCGGCTTCTGACCAACCTGTCGGTCCCAATTGGCGATACGGGCCGCCGCGCAATGCGCGGCGGCCCGTATCTCATTAACCGTCTGCAGATTCAGTCCCAGGCGAGCGCGCCAGCGCCCTGCTCCGCCGAAATCGCGTTCTGACGGAAAAGTCTGAACAATTCGCGGCCGGTGCCTTCGCTCATCGGCGGCGGCTCGGCCGCCGGCCGCCGGACGAACTCGTCTTCCGGCACCTCGACTTCCAGCGTCCCGTTCACGGCATCGATGCGGATCAGGTCGCCGTTCCGGATGCGCGCGATGGGGCCGTCCGCGGCAGCTTCCGGCGTCAGGTGTATGGCCGCCAGCACCTGCCCCGAGGCGCCGGACATGCGGCCATCGGTCACGATGGCGACCCGCTGCCCGCGGTCCTGCAGAACCCCGAGCGGCGGAGTCAGCTTGTGCAGCTCGGGCATGCCATTGGACCGTGGGCCCTGATACCGCACCACGGCGACGAAGTCCCTGCCGTCCAGCTCACCCGCACGGAACGCAGATTCCAGCGCAGCCTGGCTGTCAAACACGATTGCCGGTGCCGTGATTGCCAGGCGGTCCGCCGGCACCGCCGACGTCTTCACCACGGCACGCCCGAGATTGCCGCTAAGCGTGGTCAGGCCGCCCTGTGCGCTGAACGGATCGTCGACGCCGCGGAGGACCGACCGGTCGAGCGAGTCCGCGCGGCCCGGTCGCCAGACGAGGACGCCGTCCTCCAGCACCGGCTCCTGTACGTACCGGTCCAGACCCGGTCCAACCACCGTCTGCACGTCGCGGTGCAGCAGTCCGGCCCGGATCAACTCACCGATCACGAACGCCGTACCACCCGCCGCGTGGAAATGGTTCACGTCCGCCTGGCCATTGGGGTAAATTCGGGTGAGCAGCGGCGTCACGGCGGAGATATCGGCGAAATCCGTCCAGTCGACCTGGATCCCGACGGCGCGCGCCATCGCGACGAGGTGCAGTGTATGATTCGTCGACCCGCCGGTCGCCATGAGCCCGACGATCCCGTTCACGATCGCGCGCTCGTCGATCACGGCGTGGAGCGGAACATACTCCGGACCCAGCGCGCTCATCGCTGCAGCCCGCCGCGCGGCCGCCGCGGTCAGAGCCGTCCGCAGTGGCGTGTCCGGCGGAACAAACGCAGCGCCGGGGAGGTGGAGACCCATGATCTCCATCAGCATCTGATTGGAATTGGCTGTGCCGTAGAACGTGCACGTACCCGGAGCATGGTACGAAGCGGCTTCGGCTTCGAGCAGCTCTTCGCGAGTCGCGTCCCCGGCCGCGTACCGCTTCCGTATCAGCGACTTTTCGGCGTTCGGCAGCCCGGACGGCATGGGTCCACCCGGAACGAATACGACAGGCAGGTAGCCGAACCTCGCCGCGCCGATGAAGAGCCCGGGGACGATCTTGTCGCACACGCCGAGCATGAGGGCCGCGTCGAAGGCCTCGTGGGAAAGGGCAACCGCCGTCGCGAGCGCAATCACGTCGCGGGAGAAGAGCGACAGCTCCATCCCGGCACGGCCCTGTGTCACGCCATCGCACATCGCGGGAACGCCGCCAGCGAATTGCGCGGTTGCGCCCACCTCCCGGGCAGCGGCCCTGATGATCTCCGGAAATGCGCCCAGCGGCTGGTGCGCCGAAAGCATGTCGTTGTATGCCGACACGATGCCGATATTAGGCGCCCGTAAGAGCTTCAGCACGCGTTTGTCCTCGCCCGCCGCCGCGAAGACGTGGGCGGCATTCGACGCGGCGAGACCGGCGCGGGCCGGAGCATCGCCCCGGTGCTGCGCCCGCATCGACTCGATGTACGCCGCGCGGGTCTCCCGGCTGCGGCTGGCGATCCGTTCCGTGACTTCCCGGATGCGCTGATTCATCCTCTTCCCCTCTTCAACCGATGCACACCACCACCGATACCCGGTCCTGGGCCAGCAGAATGCCGAGTGGCGACCACGCTGGCCGCTCCGCGAGCGCCTCGCCCAGTGCGCGGCGCTTACCGGTGCCGCTTGCAGCAACCACGACGTGTCGCGCCCGGGCGATTGCGCCCATGCTCAGGCTGAGCCGTGGATATGGCGCATCGGGCGGCAATGGATCCGGCGTTACGACGACGACCTCACCCGCCCCTTCCGGGTCCAGCGTGCTGGCCGGTACCGAGCCGGGAAAAAGCGACGCGATGTGCCTGTCCTCGCCAAACCCCAGAAACACCACATCCGGAGGTACGAGCGGCCCCGGAGTCGGCCCGAGCGATTCCAGCTTCAAACCGTGGGCGACGGCCGTCGCCAGGTTTCTCGCGAGAAAACCCAGGTTGCGCGCGGGGTGATCGTCGGGCACGAGCCTCTCATCGGTGGGGATGGCGATGATGCGTTCCCATGGCAGCGGCTCAACGGCGAGCCTCTCCAGGATCGGCGCGGGGGAACGGCCGCCCGGCAGGGCGATACATACCTCGTCGCGGTCTTCGAGCGCATCGGCAATCGCTCTGGTGAGGGGCTGCACCGCCCCGGCGACCCAGGCGTCGGGGCTCCCGTATTCGATGAGTTCCGCCGCCATCAATCCACCCAACTGAATCCCGCGCGCTCGATGAGCGCGTGCGACGCGGCGGGTCCCCACGTGCCGGCCGGATACGGCCGCGGCGCCTCGCCAGACAGCTCCCAGCCCCGGATGATGCCGTCCACCCAGCTCCACGCCGCCTCCACTTCGTCGCGCCTTACGAAGAGCGTGGTTGCGCCCTTGAGGGCGTCGAGGATCAGGCGCTCGTAGGCGATGCGCTGGCGGTACTCCTGGAACGCCTGCGTCAACGAGAGGTCGAGGGTGAGCGGCCGCAGGCGTATCCCATCCAGCCCCGGCTCCTTGTTCATGACGTGGAGCTGGATCTTCTCCTCTGGCTGCAGCAGGATGCGAAGCGCGTTCTGCTTGAGCTGCGCGCCCTGCGTGCCGAAGATGTTGTGGGGCACGCTTCGGAACCGCATGAGGACTTCCGTCCGCCGCTCCGGCATGCGCTTCCCGGTGCGAAGGAAGAACGGAACGCCGGCCCAGCGCCAGTTCTCGATGTCCGCTCGCAGCGCGACGAAGGTCTCCGTGCGGCTCGGCCCGCCGCCGCGCTCTTCGGTGTACCCGGGGACCGGAGTACCGTGGACGGCGCCCCGCGTGTACTGGCCTGCCACCGTCTTCTTGGCGACATCCGCGGTGGTCAGCGGTCGCAGGGAGCGCAGGACCTTGACCTTCTCGTTTCGGACGGCGCTCGGCTCGAAGTGCGATGGCGGCTCCATTGCGATGAGGCAGAGCAACTGGAGCACGTGATTCTGGACCATGTCCCGGAGCGTGCCCATGCCGTCGAAGTACGCCCACCGCCCCTCGACCCCGATCGTCTCCGCGACAGTGATCTGGACGTGCTCGATGTTCTCCGAATTCCACAGCGGCTCGAACAACGCGTTGGCGAAGCGCAGCGCGAGAAGGTTCTGCACCATCTCCTTGCCGAGATAGTGGTCCACGCGGAATACGCGGTCCTCGTCGAACGCCGCCGCCACCGCATCGTTGATCGCCCGGGACGACTCTAGGTCGCGGCCGATCGGCTTCTCCAGCACGACTCCCCGCGCCACCGTGGCCAGCCCCGAGCGGGACAACGCCTCACAGATCGAGCCGTACGTCGACGGCGCCGTCGCGAGGTAGTGCAACGCGCCAGCTTCCCTTCCCTCGAGCGCCGTCTCGAGTGGCCGCAGCGCCGATGGCGAATCAGAGTCCGCCGACACGTAATCGATTCGCTCGAGGAATCCGGCAACTGCGTCGTCGACGAGACGGTCCGCGGGCGTGTGGGTCTTCAGCGCCTGCACGACCCTCTCGATGAAGGCCGCCCTGTCGAGCTGCGACCTGGCGACGCCGACGATCGCGAGGTCAGGCGGAAGCAGGCCCTCGGCCGACAGAGCGTAGAGCGACGGGAGGATCATTCGGAACGCCAGATCTCCCGTCGCGCCGAACAGCACCAGGACACGGGTTTCAGATTCGCTCACACGACTCTGCTTCAGACATGGGTATCCATCAGACCGGCATACGCTCCGGTAAGCGCGAGATCCGTCAGGCACGTCACCCGCACGCGCCGAATGCGCATGTACGTGCTCCCCGGTCCGCGGGCGTCGAAGGCAGCGCGGAATCCGCCGGCGCGCAACACCGGCAACAGGCTGGAGACGATCGAACCGGCGAGAACTACCTCTCGAGCGCCCTGCGCGAGCACGATGTCACCCGCGACCGCGCCCATGATGCGGGCGAACATTTCGATCGTGCGCGTGCACGCGGCGTCATTGCCTTTGAGCGCGCGGTCCATGATCTCCGGGCCGCTCAGCGGCTCCCCGGCCCCGCCATCCAGGAGGCCCAACGCCCGGTGCAACCGCTCGATTCCCGGACCGGAGAGAATATGCTCATTGACAACGCGGCCGACCTCCCGACCGATCAGACTGGCAACCGCTGCCTCCAGCTCGTCACTCGGAGCAAATCCAATGTGGCCGCCCTCGGCCGCCACGACGAATCGCGATGGCGTGTCGAACGCCATTGCGATCCCCAGTCCCGTGCCGGGAGCAATCACTGCGATCGGACCCGGGAATGTCGGATCGGCGGCCGCGCCGATCGCCGTGAATGCCGGCGCGTCGAGGTCGAGGATCGCGCGCGCCGCCGCCTCCAGGTCGTTCATCACGACGAGCCGGTCGAGCTCCAGCTCATTGCGGAGCTCGCGCTGCGAGAATACCCACGCAGCATTCGTCAGATCGACGAAATCGCCGGTGACCGGGCCTGCCACAGCCAGCGCCATCGCGCGTACCGGGTCGCGGCGGGCCACATCGCGACAGTACTTCCGCACTGCCTCCGCGGGGTGGCTGAACTCGCGCGTCTTGTAGCGCCGGCGGGCGAATAGGCGGGGGCCGCCCGCATCGCTTCTCGCCAGCGCGAATCGACAGTTCGTACCGCCCACGTCTCCGACGAGCGCGATTTCGGATCTCGCCCCTCGCGACGTGTGCGCGAATCGCGATCTGGAAGCGCCGAGCGCATCTGATCTGTCGACGCCGTCAGGCATACGGAACTCGTAAACACTCGTGGTTGGCTTCTCTGGCGCGGCAGCCGACGCCCGCGGCCCCGACTCTCCGGGCCACGGCACCGGTCCCCTGAAGCGATCTGAACGGGAAGGTTGGGCGAGAGGTGCGCAGTGCGGTCGTCAGCCGGCCAGGAGCTTTGAGAATACGCCCCGCCGTCGCGGCCTGTCAATGCGGGGGGCGAGCCACTGCAGGTTCCTGCCTTCGCCGCAATCAGGAAGTGCCTCTTGATCCCCGCTTCCAATGCGCTACTGCGACCACTCCGTCGGCTCGCGGTCCCAGCGGTGATCCTTCAACGACCGAAGGAGGTCACCCGGCAACCCCGCACCGTCGGCGACGCCCAGGTTGGCCCGCACGTGTGCCGGCCGCCGCATGCCCGGGATCACTGTGCTCACGGCCGGATTGGACAGGATGAACCTGAGCGCCATCTCGGGCATGGTCATGCCTGCTGGAATCAGCGGCCGCAGGGCGTCGGCGCGAGCCACGCTCGCGCTCAGGTTCTCTGGAACGAAATAGGTGTTGCGCCAGTCACCCTCGGGCCACTTCGACTCCCGGGTCAGCGTCCCCGTGAGTGTACCCTCATCGAACGGGACCCGCGCGACGACGGCTATGTCGAGCTCGGTGCAGAGCGGGAAGAGCTCGTCCTCGGGAGCCTGATCGAAGATGTTGTAGATCACCTGTACCGCGTCGACCTTCCCCGTACGCAACGTCTCCAGCACGTTCCACGGCTCCCACCGGTTCACGCTCACGCCCACCCCGGCGATGAGCCCTTCTCTCCGGAGATCGTCGACTGCGCGCTGCCAGCTTTCGTCCGCGGCCCACGCGTCCTCCCACACGTGGAATTGGAGCAGGTCAATGGTGGTCGTGCCGAGGTTCTCCAGGCTGCGTTCGGCATACTCGCGGATGTAGTCCGGCGGGAATACGGCATCGAGGGGATCGCCCCGCCGTGATGGCCACCTGCGATGCTTTGGCGGAATCTTGGTAGCCGTGTAGAGGCGCTTCTCCGGGTGGCGGCGGAGGAGTTCGCCCAGCAGCCGCTCGCTGTGTCCCGCGCCGTAGGCCCACGCCGTGTCGAAGAAGTTGCAACCGAGCTCGACGGCCAGGTCCAGCGACGCCCTGGATTCCGCGTCGTCTGAACCCGTCCACCCGCCCATCCCCCACATGCCGTAGCCGACTTCGCTGACCTGCCAGCCGAGTCGGCCGAATCTCCGGTAAACCATCGCGCCTCCGAAAGTCGTGAAAGCCCCCGACCCCGGCCTGGGATCGGAGGCTTTCACCATCATGGCTGGGGACCCGCGATCATTCCGGAATCAACTGGATCGTCGACACCGTCATGAGCGGCTGCTGCGGCGATGCCGCGTCATTGCTGAACACGAAATACAGGGTTTGTGGCCCGGACAGAGCCGCCACATCCACCGGCATCGTGCCGCCAGTCCCCGTAACCTGGAGGGTGCTCAATACCTGTCCTGTCGGCGAGCCGAGCCGGACCTCGATCGTGCCGCCGGGCTGCCCTTCCCTCTCCGTCACCTGGGCGGCCACGTCGAGGCGCTGTACGCCCGTCAGGTCGATGTCATGGAAACCGACGTGTCCGCCGTGATACGCGGCGATCCCGGTCAGCCCGGAACCTCGCGAGAACCGCGCGGACACGTTGCTCTGCTCGTCCGCGAGACCCGCCTGGAGTACCGGGCTGCGGAGCACTACCATCGACTCCGAAGTCTGCGCGGGCAGGCCGCCGGCACCGCCATCGGTGTAGACGGCCCGGATCACGACCGCACCCCTGCCGTTGTCACCTTCCGGCACCTCCGGGACGTACGACCCGCTCAGTGGTGCGTTCGTATCCTCACCCGCACCGCTCTGGAGCATGTACCGCACGAGTGCCGCAGCCTCCGCGGGCGAAAGCGCCGGGTGCGCTGGCATCGTGACCTCGCCCCAGACGCCGGAGCCGCCCGCCCGAACCTTCGCTGCAAGCGTCGCGAGCGTCGCCGCGTCCGGAGTGTACCGCCCGGCGAGCTGCTGGAACGAGGGGCCGACCGACTGAAGCGCCGGCTGGTGGCACGCATTGCAGTCCGTCGTCCGCATGATCGCCTGGGCCACGGCGAACTGCGTCGTCTCGTCGACGGGCCGGTCACCCTGTACGAGCGCCGAGAAGTCGAAGCCTTCGGGGACGTAGTCGATCGTGACCGCCAGCCGGTTCTGCGCGACGGTGCCGTCCTCGACGTCGCTGACGTGGACGGCATACGCGATCGCCTGTTCCGCGAAGAAGAACGACTTGTTCCCGGTGACGTCGATGGACACCTGTGGAGGCGCATTGCCCGCGACGATCCGAATCGACTCGCTCGACGACGCACCCGCGGCGTCCGTCGCCGTCACCGTCGCGATGTACACCCCCGCCTGATCGAACGAGACGTTCGCATTCGCTCCGGAGAAGGTGCGAGCCGCGCCACCGGCCTCCGGCGTAACGGACCACTGGTAGGTCACGGCGTCGCCGTCGGGATCCGTCGTCCCCTCGGCGGAGAGCTGTACGCTGAAGGGCACGGTGCCGCCCTTCGTGTCGACCGACGCGACGACTTCGGGCGCGCGGTTCCCGCCGTTGTACTCGATGCGCACCAGCCGGGAATCCGGGCTCTTAGCGAACCACACGCTGCCGTACTCGAGCACGTAGAGGTCGCCGTCAGGCCCGAACTTGAGGTCGATCGGCTCGACGGGGATGTACTCGGGGAGGAACTGTTCCAGCGACACGACGTCGCTGTTCTCATCCATGTGGATGAGGATGATGTGATTGCGCGTGCAGTCGGCGACGATCCACGTACCCTCGAAGTACTCGGGCCACGGGCGCGCAGCGTTCGCGAAATCAGCCTGCCGGTAGACCGGCCCGCCGACGGCGCACCGGCCACCCGTACCGAGCTCGGGGTACTCCGGCGCGAGCGCGTACGGGTACGCGATGAACGCCGGCTGCGCGGGCGGAAGCTCGCGGAGCCCGGTGTTCCAACGCGAATCGTTGATCGGACGCGCGGGGTCCTGCGGCGACATCACCTCATCGGTCGCGTAGTCGATCATCGGATACGCCCGGTTCGGCCCGATGAAGTACGGCCAGCCGAAGTATCCCGGCCCGCGCGCCTGATTGTACTCGTCGTAGCCCTCGACCGTACGCTCGGTCGCCTGGCTCGCGTCCGGCCCGACCTCACCCCAGTACACGTAACCCGTGCGGCTGTCCACTGACACGCGCCAGGCGTTGCGCAGCCCCATGGCGAAGATCTCCGGCCGCGTGCCCGGTGTTCCCGGGGGGAAGAGATTCCCCTCGGGGATCGTGTAGGTGCCGTCCGGCTGCGGCTTGATGCGGAGGATCTTCCCGCGCAGGTCGTTGGTGTTCGCCGATCCACGCTGGTCGTCCCAGTTCATCCGACCAGCGCGCTGATCGGTCTGCACCGTGTTCGAATTGCCGGTGTTGTTGCCGACAGTGATGTAGAGATTGCCGTCGGCGTCCCACGTCATTCCCCCGCCCGTGTGGCAGCACGTTTCCCGCTGCACGTCGTACTCCAGCAGAACGACCTCGGAGTCGCGGTCGAGCGTGGAGCCCCGCAGCACCATGCGCGAGAGCACGTGCTTCGCCACGGTCGGATGGGCGTACAGGAAGTACGCGAAGTTGTTCTCGGCGAAATTCGGATCCAGCGTGAAACCGACGAGGCCTTCCTCCGCCTCCCGGGAAACGCCCGCCGCGCTCACGTATTTCGTGTTGACCGGAATGCTGTCCACGACCACCGTGAGCCCCGTCCCCGGATCGTACATCCTCAGGACGCCCTTGCGCTCTGCGATGTAGACTGTGCCGTCCGGCAGCACCTCGAACACCATCGGCTCGTCGAGTATCCCGTGGTCCACCAGCACTACGGGCGTGAACCGATTGTCGTCGGGCCGCGTGGCCTCCTGCGCCGCCACATCACCGGCGCGCAGCACGGCCAGAAGCACCAGGCCCAATCCAATGAATCCTAACCTCATGTGCCTGTCTCTCTCGAGTCACTCCATCACGCACCGGGGGAGGCGCCCCCGGGCATCAACGACTGAAACGAATGAGCGAAAGCGTCATGAGCGGGAGCGACGACGGCGTCTCGCCCTCACGCACCACGAAGTAGACATCATGAACGCCCGCCACATCCTCGAGATCCGCGCCGACGCCGGCTGCGCCCTGGCCGCCGCCGCCACCACCACCACCTCCACCCGGCTGCGCGGCGTTTACGGTCGCCTCACCGATCAGCCGACCGTCGGGCGAGCCGAGGCGGACTTCGATGACGCCGCCTGCGTAGCGGTTGGCGGCCTGTGCCTGCGCGACGAACTCGACCCGGCGGATGCCCGTCAGGTCCACGTTCCTGAGCGTGACGTAGCCGCCCGGGAACGGCATCACCGCCGACCCCCCCTGCGTCATCACGTCGGCCACCAGGTCAGCCGCGCGGGGAGCGATCGCCGTCGCGTTGCGGAGTACGACCATTGATTCGCTGGTCTGCGCAGGCAGACCGCTGGCACCCTGATCCGTATAGGCGGCGCGGATCACCACGGAACCCCGACCATTGTCACCGCCGGGAATCTCGACCGTATACTCTCCGGAGAGCGGCAGCCCGCTGGCCTGCACGGGCGCCAGGTCCGCGACCGATCCGCCCTCGGGGAGGTACTCGATCGACAGCGCCACACGCGCCGGGTCGACCTGGCCGTCCTCGCGGTCAGTGACGGCAACGCTGTACCGGATCGGTTCGCCCGGGAAGTAGAGGCTCGCGTTCGGTGACACGTCGATGCTCACTACGGGCGCCTCGTTCCCCGCGATGATCCGTTCGGAAGTCGTCGCCGTGGCGCCCGAGCCGTCCGTGACGGTCAACGTGGCCACGTATTCGCCCGGCTGCGACAGCGTAAGGGTAGCCTCTGCGCCGGACAGTTCCCTCACGGTGCTGCCGTTCGACTCGACCCGCCAGGAATAGGTGAGCGCATCACCATCCGGGTCCGAGGAACCTGCCGCGGAGAGCGTCAACTCGAGGGGCACCGGTCCGCCACGGGTGGACGCCGCAATCGCCGCCTCGGGCGCCCGGTTGCCGCCATGGTACTCGATACGGACCAGGCGGGTGTTGTCGCCCATGGTGAACCAGCCGTTCCCGTATTCGACGACGTAAAGATCGCCTTCCGGCCCGAACTTCATGTCCAGCGGCCGTTGCGGCGAATAGCTGGGGAGGAACCGTTCGCTCCCGACGTAGTTCCCCTCGTCGTCCATGTAGACGGCGAGGATCCAGTTGCGGGCGCATTCGGTGATAAACCAGGTGCCTTCATAGAACTCGGGCCACGGCCTCGCCGCGTTCGGGAAATCGTCACGCCGATAGACCGGCCCGCCCACCGCACACCGGCCGCCGGTGGCGACCGCCGGGAACCGTTCCGAGAGGCCGCCGTCATACGAAATGAACGCGGGCTGCGCGGGCGGCAGCTCCCGCAACCCGGTGTTCCACCGGGAGTCGTTGATCGGCCGTTCCGGGTCTTTCGGGCCGAGGATGTCGCCGGTAACGTAGTCGGTGATCGGGAACGCGCGATTGTTCCCGACGAAGTACGGCCAGCCGAAGAAGCCGGGACCCCTCGCCTGGTTGAACTCGTCCTCGCCGCGGACCGTATTCGGCCCGTCCGCGTTCGAGTCGGGGCCGACTTCGCCCCAGTAGACGTAGCCGGTCTTGCTGTCCACCGACACACGCCAGACGTTGCGGTGCCCCATCGTGTAGATCTCGGGCCGCGTGTTCGGCGTGCCGGGCGGGAAGAGGTTCCCCTCGGGGATCGTATACGTGCCGTCCGGCTGCGGCCTGATCCGCAGGATCTTTCCGCGCAGATCGTTCGTGTTGGCCGATCCGCGCTGGTCATCCCAGTTCATGCGGCCCGGTCGCTGATCGGTTTGCGAACCGGTCGAGTTCGCGGTGTTGTTCCCCACCGTGATGTAGAGGTTGCCATCCCGATCCCAGGTCATGCCGCCGCCGGTGTGGCAGCAGACCTCGCGCTGGACGTCGTACTCGAGGATGACGATCTCGGTGTCCCTCAGGAGCTGGTCGCCACGAAGCTCCATTCGCGTCAGCACGTGCTTGGCGATCGTCGGATGGGCGTAGAGGAAATAGGCCCAGTGGTTCTCCTCGAAGTTTGGATCGACGGTGAACCCGACGAGCCCCTCCTCCGCCTCGCGCATGGCGCCTGCGGCGTTGACGTACTTCGTGTTCACAGCGATCGAGTCGACCCTCGTGGTGGTGCCGGACACCGGGTCGTACATCCGGATCACGCCCTTGCGCTCGATGATGTAGACGGTCCCGTCGCGCAGGACCTCGAACGCCATTGGCTCGTCCAGGATGCCGAACGGTACCAGCTCGACGACGGCGAAGCGACTCTCGTCGGGCCGCTCCGCCTGCTGTGCGGCGGCCGGGAGAGGGAGGGCGATGGCCGCGAGGACAACGCCCAGGACGGATCGGGGTCGAAGTATCGTCATGGCACGCTCCACGTTGAGTTCGGCCCCGCATTCGCGCTGGCCGGGCGACGTTTCAGATGTCGCTCATCATGAGGAAGAGCGGCTGGCCGGCGAAGGTCTCGTACCGCGGTCGCAGCCGCTCGGGATTGTAATGCCGGTTCACATCCACGACCTTCTTGCGCCCCATGATCACGTCGATCGGCATGCTGTCGTAGATGCCATTGTGAACGCTGACCAGCCGGCCGGAGACCCCCGAGAGCACGAGCTGGAGCGCGAGATTCCCGAAGGCCATCGGCACTATCGAATCGAGCGCGTCGGGCGCGCCGCAGCGGACCATGTAGCCGAGCCGCTGATTGACGACGTCGATGCGGCGGCCGTTGTTGTATCTGGGTGACAGCTCTTTGAGCTTCGCGGCGATCACGTTGCCGATCCCGCCGAGCTTCTTGTGCCCGTACTGGTCCGCTTCCTCGTCCTCGAACTGCATCTCCCCGCCGATGCGGGCGCCTTCCGAGACCAGGACGACCGAGTACCGGCTCGGATTTCGGTTCCGGTCGTAGACCATCAGCTCGGCGAGCTGCTCCATGTCGAACGGGGATTCCGGGATCACGCAGCGGTCTGCCGCGCCGGCCATCGTCGGGAGGAGCGCGGTGTAA
>DATMSC010000248.1:0-13596 GCA_035565595.1 Longimicrobiales bacterium
CCGCCACCTCGATCGCCGCGGGATCGTGCTCCACCACGAGGACCGTGTTCCCTGCAGTGCGGAGTTGCTGGAGCAGCTTCAGGAGCCGGTTGGTGTCGCGCGGGTGCAGCCCGATCGTCGGCTCGTCGAGCACGTAGAGCGTGTCCACGAGGCGGGACCCCAGCGCGTTGGCGAGCGCGATCCGCTGCGACTCGCCACCCGATAGCGTGCGCGTCTGGCGGTCCAGCGTGAGGTAGCCGAGGCCGACGTCGTTCAGGAAGGACAACCTCGCGGTGATCTCGCGCAGGATCGGGGCGGCGACTTCGCTGAACGGCAAAGGGCCAGGGCCAAGGCTCGCGGGGGACGGTCCGGCGTGGGAATCTGGCCACGTGATCGTTGCCGTTCCCGAGCCCGAGCCCGAACTCGAAGCGGATGCTGCATCCTCGGGCTTCGAAGGTCCGCGAATGGTTTCCCACGCCGCAGAATTCTCACGCATTCCCGCCCCCAGCTCCTCCACCCACGCGGCCGCGTCAGCCACCGTCATCGCGTTGATTTCCGCGATGGTCCGCCCCGCCACGCGCACCCAGAGCGCCTCGGGGCGGAGGCGGGCGCCTCCGCACGCCCGGCACGTCTGCGAGCTCTGGTACTGGCGGAGGAAGACGCGAATGTACTGCTTGTACCTCTTCTCTTCCCGCGAGCGCAGGAACGGGATCACACCGGTGAAGCCGCGGGTGCCGTGGATGACTGCGTCGCGGAAATCCTCGGGCAACTCGGCCCACGGGCGGTCCGTCGGTACGCCGCGCTCCCGGGCAAAGGCCAGGAGCTTCGTGCGGTACTTGCCGTATCGCGGCTTCTCCCACGGGTCCACGGCGCCGTCGCGCAACGAACGCTCCGGCACCGGCACGATCAGCGCCGGGTCGTACTCGAGCGTGGCGCCGAAACCGGTGCACGTTGGGCAGGAGCCGTACGGGTTGTTGAAGGAGAAGAGTCGCGGCGATGGGTCGAAGAAGCGGACCCCGGGGTGTCGGGGGCAGCGGAAGCGCTGCGTGAAGGGGAGGACTTCGAAATCGCCGTCGTCTCCCACGATGACCGCGAGGGCCTCCCCCTCCCCCTCCTGGAAGGCCGTGTTGAGCGCGTCGGCCAGCCGCTCACGCGCGTCCGGCCGCACTACGAGCCGGTCGACGACGACGTTGACCTCGTCGCCGGCGCCGAGGTCGTGGCCGAATCCCTCGATGGTCGTCGCATCCGGCTCCGTCAGGTCTGCCAGCCGACCGCCCACGAAGACACGTACGAACCCCAGCGCTCTCAGGTTCTCGACAATGCTCTCGTGAGTCCCCGTCGTGCTGGGCGGGAGCGGGAAGCCGACCAGGATGCGCGTGCCTTCCGGAAGGGCGAGGATCTCGTCGGTGGCGGCCTGGACGGAATCGGGGCGGACGACGTCGCCACACTCCGGACAGTGCGTCGTCCCGGCCCTCGCCCAGAGCAGGCGCAGGTAGTCGTAGACCTCCGTCGCCGTGCCGACCGTGGAGCGACTCGTCCGCGTGGGGTTCTTCTGCTCGATGGCGACAGAGGGGCTGATCCCTTCAACAGCGTCGACCGCCGGCTTCTCCATCCGCTCCAGGAACTGCTTCGCGTATGTGGAGAGTGACTCGACGTACCGGCGCTGCCCCTCGGCGTAGATCGTGTCGAACGCGAGCGAGGACTTCCCCGACCCGCTCGGCCCGGTGATCACGATCAGCGCCCGCCTGGGGAGCTCCAGATCGATGCCCTTGAGGTTGTGCTGCCGCGCGTTGCGGACGAGGATTCGGTCTCTCATGCACACATTGGTTTGCCGCCCGGGACTGTTACCCGGAAGCCGCCTCAAGGTCGCACCGGGCCTTTGTCCCGATGTTGTGGTCGCCAGCAGGGGTGGCGGCGATGGCGACGTACGGCCATGATTGCGGGCATGACGATCGCTGACGAAGTGGACGCGCGCGTCCGGGGCTTCGAACCTGATCGGTTCCGCGCGCCCTGGTGGCTGCACGGGGGGCACGTCCAGACCGTCGGCGGGAAGCTGCTCAGGCGCGATGTCGACGTCGCCCTCGAGCGCGAGCGGATCGACACGCCGGACGGCGATTTCCTCGACCTGGACATCGCGCGGGCAGATACCGGCGCCGATCCGGCTCCCGTCGCCGTCGTGCTCCACGGACTCGAAGGTTCCGCACGGAAACCGTACATGCTCCTGGCGTACCGCGCGCTGACGAGCGCGGGGATCACCGCCGTCGGGATGAACTTCCGCGGGTGCAGCGGCGAGCCGAATCGGGCGCGGCGGCTGTACCACTCGGGAGAGACCGGTGACCTGCGCACCGTTCTCGCCCACGTCGCCACACGCTTTCCCGGATCGCCGGTCGGGGCGATCGGTTTCTCCATCGGCGGGAACGTGCTCCTCAAGTATCTCGGGGAAGAGGGCGACGACGCCCGCTCCACCATGCATGCCGCGGTCGCCATTTCCGTCCCCTTCGACCTCGCCGCCGGCGCCGACAACATCGAGCGCGGGCCCATGGGAAAGGTCTACACGCACTACTTCATGCGCTCGCTCCGGCAGAAGGCGGTGATCGCGCGGGCGAGGCTCCAGGGACTGTGCGACGTCGACGCGGCCATCCGCGCGCGCACGCTCCGCGATTTCGATGACGCGCTCACCGCGCCGGTCCACGGCTTCGCGGACGCGTCGGACTACTACCGCAGGTGCGGGAGCTGCGCCTTCCTCCACGCCATCCGGGTGCCGACGCTCCTGATCCAGGCAGAGGACGACCCATTCCAGCGTGCACGCGACATCCCGTGGGGCGCGATACGCAGCAATCCGTGGCTGATCACGGCGATATCGCGCACCGGCGGGCACGTGGGATTCATCGGAGGGACACCGTGGCGGCCATTGTTCCGGGCGGAAGACGAAGCGGCGAGGTTCGTGGCGCACGCGCTGAAAGCGGCCGGCGCGTCCTGAGCCTGGCGCCGCCGGGTACCCCCGGCGATGGCGATCTCGAACGTGAGCTGCTGACAATGTATCCGGGGACGCGTGCGCGCCTGGCCGGACGGACAATGGCGTAGCGCCGGTGCGCGGGCCACGTCGAGCGCACGGTTACTGCTTGCAGGGGTGACGCCCGGCGGCCATGTTGTCGCCGCCGCGGACGGCCGGGACGGCCGTGCGGCCTTTGCATTACGTGGTAACTGTGCGCGCCGGACAGTAGCTCACGGCGAGCGGCCCTGACTCCCCGCTCCTCAAACGAGCTCCGGCCACCGAACCAGTGAAGTGCTCCGAGCCCGGCTCGGTGTCGATAGAGGAGGTAGCATGCCCCCGCAGGACAATCAGTGGCGCCCCCATCCGTGGCACGGCCTGGAAGCCGGCCGGAACCCACCCGTACACGTCAACTCGTACATCGAGATCACGCCCTTCGATCTCATCAAATACGAGCTGGACAAGCACACCGGCTACATGCGCGTCGACCGGCCGCAGCGGACGTCGTCGCAGCCGCCCGCGCTCTACGGCTTCATACCGCGCACCTACTGCGGCGAACGCACTGCCGCCCTGTCGCCCGGCGCCACCCACGGCGACGGCGACCCCCTCGACATCTGCGTCCTCAGTGAACGGCCGATCTCCCGCGGCGAGATCATCGTCCCTGCCGTCGTGGTCGGCGGGATCCAGCTCATCGACCGCGACGAAGCGGACGACAAGATCATTGCCGTCCTCGAGGGCGACTTCGTCTGGGGTGACGTCTCCGAAGTCGACGAGCTCCCACCCATCCTCGTCGAACGCCTGGAGCACTACTTCGCCACCTACAAGCTGGTCCCGGGCGCTACGCAGCGGCAGATCGAAGTCAGGAAGATCTACGGCCGCGAGCACGCCTGCCGCGTCGTCGAAGCGGCAATGGCAGATTACCAGGCGCTGATTTCGTAGCGCGGGGTTGTCGGCCTCCCGGCCGCGACGTACTACTTAGTATATGCGTCCCAGCTAAGGGCGGATCGCCACCCGTTGTCCAGGAAAGACTGGCCTCGCAGCGTTTCACAACGCCGCGAGGGCTGGGCGCATTGTACGCCGTTGTCAGGCCACGCGCTCGGGCGGGTAGCCCCCATCGGCGGACGGGACTCAAGGTGCCAGAGTGTGGGCGGTGGAGCCAGACTCCAGAGCGGTTCAGGGCGAGGGCCAGGGCTGGGGCTAATGGGGATTCCGGTCGTTCGCTGTCGCCCCCCGCGGATAGTGCGGGCGCGGGCTCGGAGCCACCAGCCGCGTGATTGCCGGCGTGGGGGCGCGTGGATACGACCAGCGGCAACAGCGAAGCCCGCCCGGGCCGGATCTCGTTCGCGGGCCGGGGCTCGTGCGAGCACACGCTCAGCCGCGCGCGGACGCACGACTCCAGGCCGTCCCGTTTTCTGGTCACCGCACGATCCGGCTCAGCCGCGCGGTAACCGTGAATCCACGGCTCTTCGTCTCAGTGACATTGAAGTCGTCGAGATCCCGGAAGCCGAATTCGTAGCGGCCCTCGAGGGCGATCTCGGTGGCGCCGGCGCCGAACGCGAATCCGCCGCCGACCAGGCCGCTCCAGTCGGAGCGGTTGCGGTCTGTCGCATCGCAGTTGATGTGGCTGGTCGGCAATTCGGTTACATCGCGCCGATCCTGACAGCGGACCTCTATCGAAAGCGCGGGGCCGGCGACGACGACGGGCCGCACGACTGCGCCGAGCGGCACCGTCAGCCTGACCAGTGCGGGGATCTGCAGGTAATCCATCTGGACGTTGGTCCTGAACGGCTCCTCGAATCCCTGCATGGTGCCGTCCGAGGCTTTTCTGATCCAGGAGAGGCCGGTCTCCAGCTCGAGCGCCCGGGTCAGGCGATACCCGGCGTGAACCCCGATCGCCAGGCGAGTGAGGCTGGATTCTTCCGCACCCGGCTGGTCGACGCGGAAGGCGAAGGAGCTCGTCCCCGCGTTGATTCCGATCCGTAGATCCTGGGCGCGGAGCGGTGAGATCGTCACAATGGCGCCGATCGCGGCGGCCAACACTGCAATACGCATGGAAGAGCCCTCAGGTGCGGTCTCAGGTCGCACAGCCTCCAGGAACGGAGCTGCACCAATGTGACGCACACGTCTCCCGGAGGACGACAGATGTGACTGCATGTCGCGGAAAACGGGCTCCGGAGCAGCTGTCGGCACGGGATTTCCCCCCTCCAGCGCCGCGATAACGGGGTACGTCGCCACCGGCCCTGCATCGTTGCTCCCGGAGTCGGCGGGCCTTTACGTTGCCTGATCACTGCGAGCATCGAAGGCACCTGGCCCCGGTGGCCGGTTGACCGGAACCTTGGACGACCGGACCGCGTGCCCCGGATTGGCGGGGCTGCGCTACAGTTCGATTCCGCAGGCGCGGGGGCGAGCGACAATCCGAGGTGGAGATCACGACATGTCCAACGAAAACCGTTCCGGGTCCACCGAAGTCGTGATCGCCGGCCGTTTTCGCGGACCGCCCGACTCGGCCAACGGCGGTTACACCTGTGGAGTCATCGGCTGCAGGCTGCACGGTCCGGCGCGCGTCCGGCTGAACGCGCCGCCGCCGCTCGACACGCCCATGACCCTTCGCCGATCGGACGGGGATGCGGCCGAGCTCCTTCTCGGCGACAGTCTCATCGGCAGGGGCGAGCGAACCGATGCCGTGTGGGAGGTGCCTCCTCCGGTAAGCTTCGACGAAGCAGTCGCAGCTTCTCGCGGCTTCCCCTGGTTCCAGGGTCACCCGTTCTCGACATGCTTCGTATGCGGACCCGACCGTGCGGAAGGAGACGGACTGCGCATCTTTCCGGGCCCGCTTTACCAGCGCCGGATCGTTGCGGCGCCATGGACGCCCGGGCCGTCGGTGTGCGACGCGGCCGGTCTGGTTCAGCCGGAGATCGTCTGGGCGGCGCTGGACTGCCCTTCGTGGTTCGGGATCCTCGAATTCGAAACCGACGTCCGCTACTCGCTCCTGGGTCAGCTCACCGCCCGTCTCCACGAACGGCCGGCCGAGGGTAGCCGCTGCGTCACAGTCGGTTGGTCCTCCGGGCGCGAGGGTCGAAAGCTGTTCGGCGGCACCGCCATCTACGCGGACTCCGGGAAGCTCCTCGCCACCAGCGCCGCAACGTGGGTCGAGCTGAAGGACGCTCCGTACGCGAAGCGAACTTCCACCTGATCGAGGCTGCGCTCCCGCGGGCCCGCATGCGCTCTTCGACGCAGGCGGTCACCTCCTCGATTTCAGCACAGTGCGCGTCGGCTCTCTTCCTCCGCAGGGCCGACGAGTCCGAGGCCGCGGTCCGGGATCTCTCCGGCCGATCGGCGGTGACTGCGACGTTCTCTGCGACGGTCTTCGCGGCCGTGGAGGAGGTGCGCGATCACGCGGGCGAGCGCGCGCCGACCCCGATCGTCGCTGCCGGTCCCGCGCCGGGCGGCGTCGTTGTGTGGTTCATCCCCTCACCCGGCCCTCTGGCGGCAATCGTGGACAACTCCGGCCGCTGGACCATGCTCTCGGCAGGATCCGCCGCGGGTGAGATCCCGGAGATCCCGCTCGACGTACTCGTCTGGGAGAATGAGCTCTTCATCCTCACACCCGAGGGGATTCTCGTCTACGCATTGTCCTGACCGCGCCCCTGGTGCGGAAGAATACTCCCCGGTCGTACTGAAAGGCCGCAATTGGAAAACGTGCACACGTGGCGGCGTGGAACGATCCGGGCGAGATCGTCGTATTCGACGCGGGCTGAACCGGGCGTGGTCGGGATCGTCGCGGCCGAGATGACACCCGGGATCGGGCGCTGATCCGCCTGGCCGTTCCACGCCCGCGGACCGAATGAAAATGACCGGGTCCTGGCTTCATTCGATTTGCGGGATCCCGCCCGGCCGCCCTTTTGAGCGGAGCCGGTCATGCGCCCGTGGCGCCATCGACGCATGACCGCAACTCCATCGTGTGGCTTCTGCAAGGAGAAAAATCGAAAATTCCAGGGTGTGGTCAGATGAGGGTCGTCACTCGCAACCTGCTGTTTCTGATGGTTCTCGCCGGCTGCGGCGAGCGTCCCCAGGAGCTCGGCATGTGGCAGGGTACGATCGACACACTGCCGAGCGGCGCCATCCGGGTGAACAATGCCGGCACGGGCCTGCTGGGCGCCGGCGAAGGGTGGCGGATCGTCGAGGAGCTGCGGATCGGCGCGGCCGAAGGGAATGGCGCCGATGTCTTCGGCGAGATCTCCACGATCGGCGTATCGCCAACCGGGCTCATCCACGTGGTCAACTGGCAGACTCAGGAGATCCGCGTTTTCCAGCCGGACGGTCGGTTCGTCCGTTCGATCGGGCGTCGCGGAAGCGGCCCGGGCGAGTTCCACGATGCCTTCGGGCTGGAGTGGGACGAACAGGGGAATCTCTGGGTCATCGACGCGGGCAATGCCCGGTACACGGTATACGATTCGACGGGCGCGCTCGTCGCGACCCACGACCGGCGAGTCTATGGCGACGTCCATCCCTGGCTGGGTGGATTCGGTTCCGACGGGTTCCTGTATGACCTGGGAGCCTCCACGAGTCCGGGCGTGGAAAGCAGGGTCCGCTACTTTCGCGTCGATTCCGCCGGTGTGATCCGCGATTCGATTCCTCCATTCACCGGGCCGGCGCCGGCGGCCGGCCCCGCGGTACTACACGCCGTAACGCCCCGGCTCGATTGGCGGTTCGATCCCCGCGGCTACATCTGGTTTGGCAACACGGGAGAATACCGGCTGGTCCAGCGGTCGCTCGCGGGAGACACGGTTCGGATCGTCGAAAGGAAACATTCGCCGCTGCCGTTGAGCCACGCGGAAACCGCCCGGATCCGTGACGCGCTGGATGGCATGCGTTCGCTGGAGGGTGAGTCCGGACCGCAGCCCGACATTCCCGCCGTGAAGCCCGTCTTCGAGCGCCTCCACTTCGATTCCCAAGGGAATCTCCTGGTGCAACGGGTCGGCGGCGAAGGCACGAAGGGAACCGCCTTCGATGTGTTCGACCCCGAAGGGCGGTATCTCGGCCGGATGGAGTCCGACATCGCATTCACGACATTCCGTGCGCTGCCGGTGTTTCGCGGCGACACGGTGTGGGGCGTCACCGCGGACGAGCACGGCGTCGACTACGTCGTCCGCGGACGAATCGAACGCACGAGCGGGATGACGTCACCCCGGTAGCCGCTCCGGCCGCCGGGGTGACTCCGCCCCCAAAGCGGCCACCGCAATGAAATCATCGAATTGCCGCCCGGCGGTGCGGGGCAGGTGTCATGGGCCCCGTCATTCTCGGCTCGACTTTCGTGGTGGCCGGCGGGGGTGGCGGCGGCTGGGTCTTAGCGAACTTTGCCTCAGGCGCCGCCTACGACTTCGTCATCGCAGCGCCTGACGGCAGGTATCTCGGCGGCTTCAGCGGCTGTGGCCTGAACCAGATCGGCCGGGTCGACCGCCGTGCCAATCTGGGCTATCGGGTCCGGACGTCGGCCACACGTGCCGCGGTGGCCACGGCGGCGGGTGCAGGCACTCGGTGACTGGGCCTTCCGGAACGCGGATCAAATCCGGCTCGAAATCGTGGTGGCGATCGGCAATCATCCCGGCCGTCGTGTCGCGGATGAGGTGGGGGCGGTGCGGGAAGGTACGCTCTACCGTCGGCGCATCGTCCGTGACCGCGTATTCGACGCCTCGATGTTTTCCATCACACGGGCACTGGAAGAAGTGTCGGCGTTGCCCGGCGAAAACTGGCGCTGATGATCAGAGTGATTCTCTGCCGCGAAACGTGCACGGCGCTGGGCCCGACACATGCCGGCTCATAGCCGTCCGAACCCTTCCCGGCCTCGCCGGGTTACGCCTCACGTCCACCTCCCCGTCAGATATTCCCGCCGAAATCGCTTGTGAGACACCGCGCTCGCCGCGGGCCCGAGCTCGTACGAAGTGCCGTCCGTAACCCAGGTCACTGAATCGCACGCGTCGACCAGTTCGCCCACTTCGTGGCCGGAAACGACAACGGCGCAGCCGTCGTCCGCGAGGCGACGAAGCGCGGCGGAGAGCGCCCTGAGACAACGGCTCCGTCGTCCACCATCTCCTTCCACAGTCCGGAGGCACGGCTGGCGGTCGCCGCCTGTTCGCCTTACGATAGCGCGGGCAGCGGGACGGGCGGAGCGAGATGCCGTTGCGTCAATCGGCGGACGTTGCGACCGGCGACGCCCTGATTCTCGCAAATCCACCGGTGTCGCCCGTGTACATCCCCCGGCGCGAAAGGGGTCCCGCTACCACGGCCTCGCCGGCGCGGAATCATGCGGAGAGGTCGTGGTTACGACGACTGACCGCGTGAACGCCTACGACGTGATCGTCGCCCGCGATGCGCGCGGCACTGGTGCAGGACCGGCAACCGCCAGAGCGCCGTGCGCGCGCGAACACTACCAACAACGAACTCCCAATGACTGACCTCTATCTCGGCAACTGGCTCCTGATCCCGGAGCTTTCCCTCTATCAGGCAGGCGATCCGCCGGCCGCCGGCAAGTACTCGATCGAACGAGACGGCGACGGCGAGCTGCGCCTTCGCGTCGACTGGCTCCCCGGCAAGGATGCCGCGTGGCTGAACACCAGCTTCGGCGGTCCGGCCGATGGAACGCCGCAGTCGCTGGAGGGGCCACCGGGCGGTCCGGACGCTTTCACGCTCACGCGGGTGGACGAGCGGACGCTCGATAGCGCGGCGCTCCGCAACGGCGAGACGATCGCGTACGCCCGGCGGGTCGCGTCGAGTGACGGCAAGCTCCTCGCCGTGGTCCAGGAGGCACGCGCCGGGGATCAGCTCATTCGAAACTTCCAGGTGTATCGACGGGCTGACGCGACGTGACCGCCGGCTGACGCCCGCGTCGCGACGCGGGTTTCAGGTGGCAGGCATGGCGCGCGGCGCTGCGCAACCCGGATGGCCCGCCGGTCCCTCGGCGGAATTACGACGTCGCTCGATCCAGTGACGTGTACTCCGCCAACAACCGGTCGGGCGCGTCAGCCCCGGCGAGCGCGACGAGATCGAAGCGGCAGAGCGTGATGAGGAGTTTGGCCCGCCCGGTGAGATCCCACGCCTGATCGCCCAGGCGGGAAACGAGGCGGTCCAGATTGGTGATCGTCGCGTGAACCAGGCTGCGGATGATCGCGCTCGCCGAATCGGAGAGCGGTGGATCCCCGAGGTAGTTTTCCAGGCGCGCGCCGGCGCGGTAGGACGGGTAGCCGGCAAGTCCCATGAAGTGGAGGAGCCAGTCCTTCCGGAACCGGCCGGACGCGGCGATGACCCCCATGGTATCGGCGACGACCTCGTCGAGCAGGTTCGAGCGCATGGCGCCGAAGACCCTGCGGGTGAAATAGTGGGTCGCTTCGTGCTCGGCGCGCAGCGTGGTGGAGAGCGCCGCCCACTCGTCGGCGTCGAGGCCGAGCGTCGCCGCGGGCACCCCGCTGTAGGGCCCGGTCGAGACCAGGATGAACCTGTCCTGATACAACTCCTTCCTGGGGATCGGTCGCCGGAACGCGTCACTCCATTCGCCCGTGCCGCCGGCGGCTTCCCACGCGGTCCTGTAGCGCCGGATCCGGTCCCAGTTGTTGTACCCGCCTATTGTCAGCGCACCCATTGAATCCGGAACGGCCTCGGGCGCGTTGCGCGCGGTGAGCGCACGCACGAGCGTCACGAAATCGGCGCGTTCCGGGATGATGAGCAGGGGGACCCCGCCGGCGGGAGACTCGTGGATCGCGATGCGGATCGCGTGTGGCGCGACGAGCTCGCACCCGGGTACCGCAGAAGTGTCGTCGCCGAGCTCGCCCCGCCGGGTCGCGGCGAGGTACGCCCCGGACTCCGCGACCCCGTCGCCGATCGGGAATCGGAGCTGTACGAAGACTCGCCGGAGCACGGCTTCGGTTCCTTCGACGGCAGCGGCAGCCGCGTATTCGCGCCAGACCGCCACGTGCGGCTCATCCGGGAGTGGAAGGCGGAGCGGCGCCCGGGCGGCTACTGCGTACGGACTCGCCGTATACTCGACCAGCGCCGGCAGGTCGGCCTCGGCCGCACCGCGATCGCGAAGCACGATCTCCCGCTCTTCCCTACGCGGGGCTGGCGGCGATGCGCTCACGCGAGCTGGCGACGGGCAAGGCGCGCGAACATGCCTTGCGTCGCCATGAGTTCGTCGTAGCTGCCGGATTCGAGGATCCGTCCCCGTTCCATCACGTAGATGCGGTCCGCGTTGCGGATCGTGCTCAACCGGTGCGCGATGACGAAGCGGGTGGCGTGGATGCGGTCCAGCGAGTCGCTCACGATCTGCTGCGTCTGGTTGTCGAGCGCGCTGGTCGCTTCGTCGAACAGGATGATGCGGGGCTTCCGCACCAGCGCCCGGGCGACGAGCAGCCGCTGGCGCTGGCCGCCGGAGAGCGTGGAGCCGCCCTCGCTCACCACCGTGTGCATCTGCATGGGCATGGTGCGGATATCGTCGGCCAGCCCCGCCATCTCGGCGGCCTCCCAGGCGTCGGCCTCCGTGAGCGGCGAGGAGCCGACGATGTTCTTGAAAATGCTCCCGGACATGACGCGACTGGTCTGGAGCACCACGCCCATCTGGCGGCGCACCGCGCTCACGTCGATATCGGCCAGGTCCTTGCCATCGAAGTAGATCGCCCCCGTCTCGGCTGTCTCGAAGCCGAGCAGCAGCCGGAGCGTCGTCGACTTCCCCGACCCCGACGGACCCACCAGGGCGATGAACTCGCCGCTGGCGGCGGAAAAGGAGACGTCGTCCAGAATCAGCGGTCCGTCCGCGTGGTAGCGGAAGGAGAGGTGCTTCCCTTCGATCTCGCCCGACAGCTCGCCCGGGTTCGGCTTCCCCTGAGGGACCTCCGGCTCCGTCACCAGGATAGGTTTCGCCCTCTGGAAGAGTGGGACGACCTGAGCCGTGTTGACCACAGTGTTGGCCGTCGCAATCGCGTTCGTGAGGAAGATCCCCATGGCCGTGTTGAACGCCATGAACGCCGCGGTGTCGATGCGCCCCCACCCCCTGGACGCGATCAGGCCGACGCCGCCGAATATGACGAGCGAGTTCATGAGGGGGAGGGCATCGTTGAACACGGCCACGAATGCCTGAACCCGTGCGGCCCTGTCGCGGGCACGGACGTTCTGCGCGTAGACGCTGCTCCACGTCGCGAGCGCACGGTCTTCCGCACCTGCAATGCGGAGCTTGGCGATCCCGGACAGCATCTGCACGACCAGCCCGGAGATCCGGCCCGTCAGCTCCTGGATGGCCTTCTGGTGACGGATCGACGCCCAGGTACACGCCGCCAGGAACGCCGCCGACAGGAGCGCGAAACCCGTGGCCACGAGGGCCAGCTTCCAGTCGTACCAGAACATGAGGATGAAGTTGAACGCCCCGGTCATCAGGCCCAGGATCGCGGCGACGGCGGTGCCGCTGAGCAGTGTGCGGATCATGCCGATGCCGTTCATCCGCGATACGAGGTCACCGATCGTGTACCGGCGGAAGAACGTGGTCGGTAGC
Source organism: Longimicrobiales bacterium (assembly GCA_035565595.1). Classification (GTDB taxonomy): domain Bacteria; phylum Gemmatimonadota; class Gemmatimonadetes; order Longimicrobiales; family RSA9; genus DATMSC01. The sequence goes on from DATMSC010000248.1 coordinate 12,507, forward strand.
TTGAGCATCCGGTCGAACAACGCGGCTTCCATGGTGATGGCTGTCTTGCCGTTCATCCGGAGGATCACGAAAGCGCGCGTCAGGTCGAACGCCGCGGCGCCGAAACCGGCGGCGAGGAGTCCCATGAAGACGAGTGCCAGTTGGCTGCCGTCCCCGGATGGGACCACCGTGCGGAACACGAATCCGGTTGCCGTCGGCAGGAGGAGGCCGAGGAGCGCCGACGCGCCGGCGAGCTGGGCGGGCGCGTGCTCGTGCAGTCCGGTGGCGACTGGGCCGCGCTCCTCGATCCCAACGGCGCGGCGTTCGGCATCATCCCCGTCGTCTCCCCGGACGCGATTCCGCCCGTCGAACCGGGCACATCCCGCATCGGCCGGATCGCCTGGGCCGACCTGACCATCCCCGACGCCGACAGAACCCGCGATTTCTACGTCGACGTCGTGGGCTGGTCCGTGCTCGACATCGAGATGGAAGACGCGGGCGAGAAGTACCACGACTACGGCATGGCCGGCAGCGACGGGCAACCCGCGGCCGGCGTCTGCCACGCGCGCGGAGCCAACCTCGGCCTCCCGCCGGTCTGGCTCATCTACCTGCCCGTCGGCGACTCCGATGAGAGCCTCCGTCGCGTCCAGGAGGAGGGGGGGCGCGGTCATCAGAGCGGTCACGGAATCCGACGCAGTGTTCCGGTACGCTGTCGTCCGGGACCCGGTGGGGGCGTGCTTCGCCATGATTCCCGGCTGAACCGAGGGCACACCATCCGGGCGCCAGGCATGGCGAGTCGCGGTGACCTGGCCGCAGCCGGTCCGCTGCCGCGCATCGGCACCCACCAGCCCCGGGTTTTCGATCTGAACGGCCACACCCATTTCGAGTTCGCCGTGCTGGTCGCAGCGGACCAGCCACAGAGGGGCGTACCGTATTCTCTGTCGCTGAACCAAAACACCCGCGGCGCGGACACCCGAATCGCGCAGCACCCCTTCAGCTTGTTACAAAATTTCGGCAACGATGTCCACTTCATTGCGGAAGATCCCAATGGGGCGGTGCGCATCGCCGGTCTGATCCGCTTCGATCTGGCTGCGATCCCCGCCGACGTGCA
>DATMSC010000249.1:0-1983 GCA_035565595.1 Longimicrobiales bacterium
CAGCGCGCTGCGCGCTAGCGGGATCCGGTAGCGGTCGTCCGAGACGTCGACCGGCACGTCAGCAATGGCGAGCAGATCATCGCGGGTGATCAGGTGGTGCGGTTCCAGCAGGCCCCGACCCGGCACGATCACGGCGACGCCCGGCACACCCGCCGGCGGTCGCGCGAACGCCTGCGCGTACCGGAGCTTCCCCCGGAAATACAGGCCGCTGACGAACGCGTACAGCTCGCCTAGCGGAACACCCTCACCTCGCAGTCGCACCGCGAGAGGATTCGCCGAATCCGGATCCAGGAGCCACATCGCCCGCCGTCCGCTCGTGCTCGCCGGCGAGAGGATGAAGACGCGACTCTCAATCATTCGACACCGCGCGCACTCAATGACCCCGTCCTTGCCGCACCGCCCGGCGTTGACAACGCGGCGCCGGGCGGGCCAGAATCGGCACCGTGTGACGGGAGGCGCCGCCTCCCGCCACGCCGGTTTCGTCGCGAACAGGACTCCACAGCCATGGCAGCGCAGAATTCATTCGACATCACCACCGGCGTCGATCTCCAGGAGGTCGACAACGCCGTCAACCAGGCGAACAAGGAAGTCGCCCAGCGCTACGACTTCAAGGGCGCCCACACCTCTATCGAGCTCGATCGCGGCGCCGGGATCATCCGGCTCGAGGCTGATGACGACTACCGGATGAAGGCGCTGGTGGACGTCCTCCAGTCCAAGCTGGTCCGCCGAGGTGTCCCGCTCAAGAACGCAAAGCTCGGCGACCTCGACAAAGCCTCCCTCGGACGCGTCCGCCAGGTCATGACCCTCACGCAGGGCATCCCCACCGATACCGCCCGCGAGATCGTCAAGGAGGTGAAGGCTCAGGGATTCAAAAAGGTCCAGGTCGCGATCCAGGGAGACCAGCTCCGCGTCACCAGCCCATCACGGGACGCGCTCCAGGAAGTCATCGCCTTCCTCAGGACCCAGGATTTCGGCGTCGAGCTCCAATTCGGCAACTACCGATAGACGCGCCGTCCGGTTTCAGCCTGCGGCCCCGTCCGCCGGCTGACCGGCGCGTACCGCCCCCTCATCGCCCCTCATCGCCCCTCATCGCCATCGCCCAAACAATCCCCTTGACCCTCACGTTACGTCATGGTTTATCCTCGGTGACGGAGGTGGAGATGAGCTATTCGATCGGTGAGCTGGCCCGCATGGCCGGCGTGAGCGTCAGGACGCTGCATCACTATGACGCCATTGGCCTGCTGCGGCCGATGGAGCGGACTCGCTCTGGGTACCGGCGGTACTCCCTCCGGGATGCCGAGCGGTTGTACCGGATCCTGGTGTACCGTGAGATCGGGCTCGACCTCCCCGGGATCGCGGAGATCCTGGACGACAGGGTGGATGCGGTCACGCAGCTCGAGCGGCAGCGGTCGCTGCTTCGGGCGAGGATCGCGAGGCTCCGACGCATGTTGAAGGGAGTGGAGAAAATGGTCGAATCGAGAAAGGCGGGGCTCAGTCTGACGCCGGAAGAGATGCGTGAGGTCTTCGGCGATTTCGATCCGGCTGCCCACGAAGCCGAGGTCGAAGCGCGCTGGGGCGACACGGACGCGTACCGCGAATCACAGCGCCGTACGTCGAAGTACGACAAGGCGCAGTGGCAGGTGATCCAGAGCGAAGCGGAGCAAATCACCGCCGATTTTGCGGCAGCACTCGCGCGCGGTGTGCCCGCCGATTCGCCAGAAGCCATGGACATCGCCGAGCGGCATCGCCAGCACATCCACAGGTGGTTCTACGAGTGCTCGCACGCGATGCACCGCGGGTTGGGCGAGATGTACGTGAGCGACCCGCGCTTCACGAAGCACTACGATGATCGTGCGCCCGGTCTGGCCGCATACGTCCGGGACGCGATCATCGCGAACGCCAGCCGCGCCGGCGTAGAATGATTACGGTGGGGTGATTCAGTCGACATCGACGAGCGTGAACGCTCGCCGGACGTTGCGCGGG
>DATMSC010000250.1:0-3845 GCA_035565595.1 Longimicrobiales bacterium
TGCGTGATCGAGCCATTCATGCCCAGCGCGGCGCTCGCTGCATCCAGCGTGGTATACCCGATCGTCTCATCCAGCTCCCGTGCCCCGGTCTCGATCAGCCCCGTGAGGTGGAAGAGCGCGCGGGTGATCTCGCCGTCGGGACCCGTGGCGGTCAGGACGATGCGGTCGCCGAGACCGGCTCCGAGGCGGTCGGCCAGCCGCACGCCGAGGACGATGGGGTCGGGATCTTCGCCCTCCAGGAAGCTCCCGGCCGTGACGTGTCGCGCGACGTCGTCCAGGACGATCTCGGCGTCGGGAAGGACGCCCATGAGGAGGACGGGGCGGTTGTCGACAGCGGTGCTGACCAGCCCGTTCACGATGATCCGCGGGATGGCGGCGCGGACGCCTTCGACGTCGGCCACCGCGTCCAGGACGCTCCGGGCATTGGGGATGACGATGTCGCTGGCCCGTGTCGCCCAGTACTCGTCGCCGTGGATCAGGACGTCGCCACCCGCGGCCCGGGCGGCCTCCGCGAGCAACCGGCCATGGGAGTCGTCCGTGATCCCGAACGCGACGAGCATGAGGGCGTAGCTCACCGCCACGGCGGACGCCATGATCAGCGTCCGGCCACGGTTCCGCCAGAGGTTCCGCCACGCCAGCCGCCAGAACATCACGTCCTCCCCGCGATCGTCGGCGCCGGATCGATCCTCGCCGCTCTGAGCGCCGGCCAGAGCCCCGACAGCGCCGCGACGAAGAGCATCACGAGCACGGGCGCCACTACGTTCACGGGGCGGATGACGAAGTGGATGCGCTCGGAGAACGCCACACCCATGAACGAGAAGCTTCCCGAGTCGGTGAACGCGCCCATGTCGAAGCCGGCCGTGGCGTGGTGGAGTGTGACGATCAGGCCGAGAATCGCCCCGATGACCGCGCCAACCGCCCCCAGTACCACCGTCTCCGTCACGATCGTGCGGAACATCCGGCGAGGCCGCATCCCGATGGCGAGCATGACACCGAACTCCCGCCGCCGCTCGAGGGCGCTCATCCTCGCCGTGTTCACGATGCCCACGGCAGCCACGAGGTAGACCAGGAGGTACAGAATGGCGTAGGAGTTCCGGAAAACCAGGATCATCTGGTTGATCGCCGGCACGATCTCCTGCCATGTCCGCACGACGAGCAAGTCGGGCGGGGTTACGGCGTCGCCCCCGGGCGCGCCCGCCTCGCCGCCAATCGCTGCGGCAACGGTTCGCGCGAGCTCACCGGTCTCGTGGAGCTCCGGAGTGCGCACGATCAGCTCATGCACCTCGTCTGCCAGCGCCATCAAGTACTGGGCATCTGCGAGGTGCATGTACGCGGAAAGCCGGTCGACTTCGGTGTTTCCGGTTCGCACCACGCCGATCACCGCGAGCAGCTCATTGCCGAGTGAGCCGTCGGCGGCTTCCAGGAAGACCACCAGCTCGTCGCCGATTCCGACGCGGAGCTGCTGGGCGACGCCCTCGCCGATCACGACTTCCCGCGGCTCACCCTCCGGCGCCGGCTGGTCCGACAGCCAGCGGCCGGCCACGATGCCCCGGACGATCGGCGTCGCGGTGGCTTCTGCCACCGGGTCCACGCCGACCAAACGTGCGACCTGCGAACGCTGCTCGTTCCCCACCAGCCCGTAACCGCGAACGCGCGCGGTCACGTGCGAAACGGCTGGCACCGCCGCGATGCGCTCCACCAGCTCCGGGTCGAGTCGGATTGTCTCGTAGACCCGGGAGTTTTCGATGAAGGCGGCAGTCTGGATCTGGAGCTGACCGGTCTCGACGTTCGTCACGCCGCGCACCATTTCGTCGATCCAGCCCTCGTACATCGCGAGCATCCAGATCAAGAGCGCGACCGCGACGGCCACCGCCGCCAGGGTGAGTCCGCTGCGCCAGCGGTTCCGTACCAGGTTGCGGAAGCCGAGCTTGACCGAGACCATCAGGAATTCATTCGCCGGCGACCCGCCGGAGCCCGCGGCTGGTGAAGATCTCGTCGTCGACGGCGATATCGAGCTCGAGCTCCCGATAGGTGATCACCGTGCGCTCGTCCGGGAGATCCGCCGGCTGGACCACCATCCGCATGGGCAACGGACGACCCGCAATCACGCGGACGTCCTCGTAAGAGATCGTGCGGACGAGTTTGTCGCGGTCGTAGTACTCCCACAGGAGGGGCGTCCAGTCTTCGGCGGTGAGGAGGAAGACGAGGCGAGTGTAGACGACCGGCGCACCCGGCTTCGGGGTCATGGTCACCTGCAGGTACCGGGTCCCGTCCCTCGTAGTCCAGGAGACTTCGCCCTCGTAGTCCTCCTCGTAACTCGTCTCCCGGATCAGGTCGTCGTTCGTGAGATGGCTGCCCATCCAGCTCTCGGATAGGAGACCCGTAGGGATGCGAATGAGACGATCCGCGCGGGCGCCGTAGCTCCACAACCCATCCGCCGTCCGCAGAGTCGCCGTGCCTGCTTCCCTCGCAGGCGCCCGGATGACCACGAGGGCCATCTCCTTCCCTTTCGACCAGCTCTCGAGCGTCAGGTCGCGACTCGCACGCGGCCGGACCACCGACATCTCCATGATTGCGTGCGCTGAGGTCGCGCGGTACAGCTCGTCGAGGTGTGCCATGACCTCGTCGAGATCGGGGAGCGACTGCGCGCCCGCGCGCGCGGGGACCAGCAACGCGGTGGCGAGTGCAACCAGGATCGGGCACAGGGCTGCAGCAGCAGTACGGCGGCGGTGGGCATTGACCAATTGGGGCCTCGCATGATCCGGCGTGACTCCCGCGGGCGTCCTCGACGTCCACGTACGGTGCACGACACGCGAACGATCAGTAACCCGGCTTCCGGAAGGTAGCCGATTCGCGTGTGGCAGCAAACCATCCGCGCCGCCGTGCCGCACCGCGAGATTTTTTCCGGGGCTCTCGGCGGCGGGTGCGAACAGATTTCCGGGGCCGAAACCGCCCGGTCGCGAAAGGCTTCGCGCACACCGGATCCGGCGCACCTCACCTTCATCGTATCTACATTTGCAACAATGATTTTGCTCCGCGCCCATGTAGTAGATTATTGAAACTCTTGTGGCCCGGTCCGTGCCTCCTTAAGATCGACGCACGGCGCGACCGACCGGCCATGCGACGGCTGCGGCGGAGTGCTGTTCACCCTGAAATGTGCCTTATGCGGCGCGCCTGGACGCGCGACTTACTGCGGAAGGTAGCACCGACCGTCGCACGCCGGTGACGGAGCTCGCTTGCGGGTAGTACGGCCTTCAACGTGCCCCCGAGGAGCCGGCATCGGTCGCGCGAGTATTCGGCGCGGCGGCCCCACCTCCCCCCCGTCCGCCAGCAACTCTGGCCACTAACCCAAGCCGAGAGCGTGGGAATCCAGCTCATCGTAGTCTGCGACGTACGCCTGTACCGGGAGGGCCTCTACCAGGTGCTTCGGCACCGGCCCAACATCGGCGTGCTCGGCACGGCACCGGACGGCGACGAGGCGTTGCGCCAGGTGCGCGAGCTGCATCCGGATCTCGTCCTCCTCGATGCCGGGATGCCGGATTCGCTCGAGATCATGGAATCGATCGCCAGGGAACCAGCACCGGCGAAGGTGGTCGCGATCGGTGTTACGGAGGAGCCCTCCGCCGTCTTGAGTTGCGTGGAGGCCGGCGCCGCGGCGTACGTCCCGCGCGAGGCGTCCATTGACGACCTCGTCGGCGCCATCGAAGCCGCATCGCGCGGTGAAGTCATGTGCTCACCGCGCATCGCCGCATCGCTCATGGAACGCGTCGCGAACCTCGCCGTGGACACGCGGATCCGGCACGCGTCGTCCGGCATCACGGTCGAGCTGACGGACCGTGAACGGG
>DATMSC010000251.1:0-5889 GCA_035565595.1 Longimicrobiales bacterium
TGCAGGATCGGGGGGATCAGCAGCACGAGGAAGAACGAGGAGATTCCCAGCGCCCAACCGCCCAACCGCAGACCCGGGATCCCGGCGATGACGCCGACGATCACCGAAACGACTGCACCCACGAGCAGACCGAGGATGGTGTCGTTGACGACGTTGATGTAGAGGTAGCCGGAGGCGTACGCGCCTGCTGCGTACATCGCGGGCAGTCCGAGGTTCAGCTCCCCGGCCCAGCCGAAGCTGAGGTTCAGACCGCTGACGAGCAACGCAAGTAGCGTGATGAGGAAGATCTGGCGCATCCAGTACGGAGTCACGACGCCGAGCGCCAGCGCGATGATCAGTGCCGGGACGGCGATCCAGGCGAGCTTGAACCAGAGGCTCTCACTGGTCCGGGCCGGGATGGTCATGGTCGTCTTCGACTCGATGTCGGTCGTCATCACACGTGCCTTCCGATCTTGGCGCCGAAAAGTCCCGACGGCTTGAACATGAGCGCAGCGATGAACAATCCGAAGACGATGAAGTCTCCGTAGAGGACACCTGCGTAGAACTCGGTCGTCGCTTCGGCGACCCCGATCAACAACCCCCCGACCAACGCGCCGATCTGGCTACCTACTCCTCCGAGCGTCATGGCGATGAAGCCCTTCACTGCCAACGTCAGCGCAATGAGGGGCGAGGCGTTGACCGTGGCGGCGACCAGCGGCCCGGCGAGCCCGGCCACCAGCCCCGCGGCGGCGAAGGCACCGATCGCCAGCCAACGAACGTCGACACCTCGCAGCATCGCGGCCTCGCGATCGGTCGCATGGGCACGAGCCCGCAAGCCGATCCGCGTGTACTTCATGATGACGCCGATCACGACGGCCAGCAGCGCGACGAGCACGATGAGGACCAGGCCGGCAGGATTCGCCCGGCCACCGAGGAGGGAGACCGTGGCGTTGTCGAAGAGCTGGAACCGCAGCGGATCGTGGCCCCAGATCAAAACCGTGATCGCGGTGATGACCGAAGCGGCGCCGACCGTGGTCACCAGTTCGGCATGAGCTCCCTCAGGGAGCCAGCGCAGCGCTAGGCGCTCCACGAGAACGGCCGTGATCGTGCAGACGAGGACCGCCAAGGCGAACGTCACCCCGATGGGCAGTCCGGCCGTGACCCCCGCGTAGCCGATGAAGCCGCCCAACATGACGATGTTGGCGAAGGTGAAGTTCAGGACGTTCGCGGTCGTCATCGTGATGTTGTATCCGATGGCGATCAGGGCGTAGATGCTTCCGGTACCCAGGCCCGCCAGGATGGCTGTACTCATCGGCTCTCCCTGGGGTCATAGCGGGTGGCGGGACGACGTCGCATCAGTTGCTCCTCGTGGCATCAGTGGTGGTGGGCTCGTGGAGTGCGTCATTCCTGCGCACGGCAGCGCCCGGTTCGGCGCGGCGCGGCAGCTCGCGGGTCGCGACGAGGCGCATCGACGCCAGCAGGAACTTGTACATCGAGATGCCGGCAGCGAGCTGGGTCACGATGCGTCCGTTGGCGGCCTTCATGTAGTTGTCCGAGGACGCCCATGCAGTCCGACGCAGCCTGCGCTGGAGCCAGTCGTTGTACCGCCGTACCCACACCGGATCCGTGTCGAGCGCCGACGCCCCGGTCCTCCGCATCCGCCGGAGGTTGCGAATGACCCACTTGGCCTGGTTCTGGACGAGGGCCATGACGCTGTAGGACCCGGCGCCGTTCGTGTTCGGTCCGTACATCATGTAGAAGTTCGGGAAGCCGTCGACGGTGACACCGGCGAGCGCATACGGCCCGGCGCTCCACTTCTCCTGGATCTCGAGCCCGTCCCGTCCGTAGACGCGCAGCTTGGACAGGTACTGCGAAGCTTTGAAGCCCGTGGCCATGACGATGACGTCGAACTCGTGCTCCGTGCCCTCGACGTCCACGAGCCCCTTGCTCGTCACCCTCTGGACCGCGTGCGGGACCAGGGTGACGTTCGGCTTCAGAAGCGTGGGGTAGTAGTCGTCCGAGAGTACGCGGCGCTTGCCCGAGAAGGCGTAGTCCGGAGTCACCGCGTCGCGGAGCTCGGGTCGATCGGCGAACGTCCGATTGATGTAGTCCCGCGCCGCGGCCTCGGCCTTGCGGTTGCGGCGGTTGCCTTCGTAGTAGACCGGCCCGGTCACGTAGTGCCACTCGTAGGCAGCGATGGACTTCCAGCGCACCCAGTTGCGGCGCAGCCGCTGGAACGGCCTCGCCATCTCCTCGGGCGAGTAGTCCCGCTCACCCTTCGGAAGGACCCACCCGGGGGTGCGTTGGAACACGGTCACGCTCTCGACCACCGGCTGGATCGCCGGGACGACCTGCACCGCCGTCGATCCCACGCCGACGACCGCGACGCGGCGCCCGCTCAGATCGAGGTCCTCAGGCCAGTTGGCGGTGTGGAAGATCTCCCCCTCGAACTCTTCTAAGCCCGGCCACTGCGGGTACTTCGGGTCGTCCAAGAACCCCAGGCACGAGACGACCACCTCGAAGTCACGCGTCACGCCATGGCGGGTCGTCACGTGGTAGAGGTGCTGCTGGTCGTCCCACCGGACCTCATCGACCGGCTCGGAGAGCCTGATGTGATCTCGCAGCTCGAACGTCTCCACGGTGTCCCGCAGGTAGTCGAAGAGCTGGGCCTGGGTGCCGTGGGTCCGTGTCCACAGGTGGCGATGGAAAGAGAACTGGTAGAGCTCCGACGGGATGTCGACGCTGGCTCCCGGGTAGCGGTTCTGGCGCCACGTCCCACCGATCTCGTCAGCGGCCTCGAACACCTCGAACTCGGAGAAGCCGGCGCGCTTGAGCATCACGGCGACGGTGATGCCGCTGACTCCCGCGCCGACGACTGCGATCCTCGGGTTCGCACGACCTCGGCCACGCCGGTGGTCTGTCATGGGTTCTCCTTCTTGATAACTTGACACAAGTGCCAACTTTCGAATCAGACTAGCGCCCACACGTTCGCGAGGCAACGAAACTGGGGTTGGAGCTGCGGGAGCTTCCCGTCAGGCGAGGCGGCCTTGGCGGCCGGGGGTCACGCGCCGCCGAAGTAGCCTATTTCGCAGGACCGTGTCCGACGTGGAGCCGCGCTCACGTGGCGTCGAACCCATCGCGAAGGACGCGCTTGAGGATCTTGCCGCTGGGGTTCTTCGGCAGGGCCTCGGCGATCACGACCTGCTTGGGAACCTTGTAGCCGGCCAGTCTCTCTCGACAATGCGCAAGGACGTCGCCGGGGCTGAGCTGGGCACCCTCGCGCGGCACGACGACAGCCGCCACTGCTTCCACCCAGCGGGGGTCGGGGACGCCGAAGACGGCCACCTCGGCGACTGCGTCGTGGAGGTAGATCGCTTCCTCGACCTCCCGGCTCGCGACGTTCTCGCCGCCGGTTTTGATCATGTCCTTCTTGCGGTCGACCACGCGGAGCAGTCCGTGCTCGTCGAACACGCCGAGGTCTCCTGAGTGGAACCACCCGCCGGCGAACGCCTCCGCCGTCTTGTCCGGGTCCTTGAAGTACCCGAGCGTCGCATGAGGACTGCGATGGACGATCTCGCCGACCTGGCCGATCGGCAGCGGGACGTTCTCGTCGTCCACCACGAAGGTCTCCACATTGAGGGACGGACGACCCGCCGATCCCGCGTGCTCCATCTGCTCGTGGGGCTGCAGGATGGTCGCCAGTGGGGACATCTCCGTCTGGCCGTAGAAGTTCCACAGCCGGACATGGGGCAGCCGGGCGTCGATCTCCCTGAGGATCTCCACAGGCATGGCCGAGGCGCCGTAGTAGCCCTTCGTCAGGGAGCTCAGGTCGGTCGACTCGAACGACGGCGATCGCAGGAGCGAGATCCATACCGTCGGCGGAGCGAAGAACTTGGTGACCCGGTGCTTCTCGATCAGCCGGAGGACGACCTCGGGGTCCGGCGCAGGGATGATGATGCTTGTGGCGCCGAGATACACGTCCGGGCCGAGGAAGCAGTCCAGCTGTGCGCAGTGGTACAGCGGCAAGGCGTGGAGCTCGATGTCGTCGCCACTCATTCCACCATCGAGGGCGCAGCTTACGTACTGCCACATGAGCCCACGACTGCTCAGCAGGGCGCCCTTCGGCCGGGATTCGGTCCCGCTGGTGTACATCAGGCGAACGGGGTCATCATCGCCGAGGACGACGTCGGGCGGGGCTTCGGCCGAGGACTCGAGCCACCGAGCGAACGGCTCCCACCCCTCGACCTCCGACGGGTGCGCACCTAAGAGGACGCGCCGCGGCGACATTCCGGGGTTCTTCGCAATGCCCGCGTCGGCCACTGCGACCAAGGAGGCCTCGGCGGCGACTCCGCCGATCTCTGCGTGGCCGAAGATGAACGCCACCTCCTCGGCGTTCAGCATGAAGTTGATCGGCACCAGGATCACGCCCAGACGGGCCGAGGCGAACGAGAGCGCGGCGTACTCCCAACGATTGCGGGACAGGACGGCCAGACGGTCGCCCTTCGCGAACCCCCGCTCGACCAATGCATTAGCGACCCGGTTCACCGCGGCATCGAGCTCGGCGAAGGTCAGTCGCGTCTCTCCGTCGATGATCGCGGTCTTGCTCGGCACCCGTGCCGCGGTGCGGCGCGGAAGGTCGCCGAGGGTGTGCCGGCGGGCCAGTTCGAAGGTCATGAGGGCTCCTGCAGTGCGCCGTCGAGCCGATCGCTCGTCTGGTTACCTACCATAACGACCGTGACCGGGGTCACGTCAAGCCCGCCGCGCCTCCACGAGCGCCAAGGCCAGTCGCGCATAGACCAGGCCGACCTCTCCGACGGTCAGCGACCCATCCGGTCGAAACCACGACGACACGGCGGTGCCCATGTTGATGATCGCCCGCGTCGCGTGGTGCGGATCAGGAGTTCCGAACGCTCCCGTTTCCACCCCGTGCTCGACGACCTGGCGGAACATGAGCTCCTGCTCGTCCCGCAACGCCACGACGACCGATCGATCAGCGGCATCGAGGTAACGCATCTCGGCAGCGCTGACGAGCGCCGGAACCCGATGCTCGGCGTGGAACTCAACCCAGGCCGCGGTCAGCGCGGACAATTGACCTGCAGGCGAGCCGCCCGACCGGAGCACCGCAACCCGGGTGACAGCCAGCACGTCCTGCAAGGTCAGCACCAGGATGCTCCTCAAGATGTCCTGCTTGTTGGAGAAGTGGTGGTACAGCGATGCAGCGGTCATGTCTGCCTCCTCAGCGATGTCACGGATCGACGCGCCGTGGAACCCTGACCTCCAGAAGGCGCGAAGCGCTGCGGCGATCACCGCATCCCGTCCGTGGCCATCCCGCCGGCCCGTGCGCTGGGGTCTGACATCTCTCCCCGCCATGCTGACTTCCCTTCTGTGCGAGTCGGAATGGTCCTCAACAGGCGCCGATCATCTGAGCCCCTTGACGCCACCCGATCCTACCGCGATGATACCGATCAATCGTTAGGTTAGGCGGTGGCGTGATCAGCACAGAATCCCCTTGGGCCCCTGCACGGCAGATCGGCCCATGGCTCGCGGCGCAGACCGGTGCGCCCGGATGGGCCGAATGCCAGGTCTCGTTGATCTCGGGCGGCAAGTCCAACCTGACGTTCCGCGTCGCGTCCGATGCGGGTGAGGCCATCATCCGACGACCTCCCGCTGGCGATCACGCAGCGGGGGCCCACGACGTGCTCCGCGAGGCACGCGTCCAGCAACGGCTGGCCAGCAGCGCGGTACCGGTTCCGGAGATCCTCGGCGTGGACTCCGGCGACCTCCTCGGCGTCCCCTTCTACGCCATGCAGTCCGTCGACGGGCACTGCATCCGTGAGCGACTCCCGGCGGGGTTTGCCACCTCGGCGACGGATCGGCGCGGGCTCACCTTCGCGATGATCGACGTGTTCG
>DATMSC010000252.1:0-1690 GCA_035565595.1 Longimicrobiales bacterium
TGATCGCCATCCTGGCGCTGGTCGGTGTAGCCATCAGCCTGGTGATCAACGCGGCGATACTCAGGCTCGCGTTGCAGCCCCTCGCCGACCTCGAGCGCACCGCGGAACGCGTTCACCGGGGCGAGTTCACGGCTCGCGCCGGCATATCGCCTCTGGCCGATCGTGACCTGGAACGCGTGATCCGGACCCAGAACGAGATGCTGGACGCGCTCACGCACTACCGAAATCGATTGCGCGACATCACCGCCCGCGCCCAGAACGCGGCGGAAGAAGAGCGAAAGCGGATCGCGCGAGAGCTGCACGACGACACCGCCCAGGCGCTCGCTGCCATCCTGATCCGCCTCCGGCTGCTCGAACGCGCCACCAGCGAGGATGCGCGGGATCAGCTCCTCCGCGACGTTCGGGGTCAGGTATCTGAGACGCTGGAGGGTGTCCGGCGGTTCGCCCGTGGGCTGCGACCGCCCGCTCTGGACGATCTGGGGCTCGTCGCCGCGGTTGCCAATCACGCGCGCGGGCTCGAGCAGGCCGGCGGTCTGGAAGTCACGGTCGATGCGGACCAGTACGATGGCGCCAACCTGAGCCCGGAGGCGGAGCTCACCGTTTACCGCAACATTCAGGAAGCGCTGTCCAACGTGCTTCGCCATGCCAACGCGACGAAGGCGTGGATCACGCTCCGGCGGGAAGGCGACCACGTCGTCGCAGTCGTCGAGGACAACGGACGGGGCTTCTCGCCGGAGGCCGTGGAGCGTTCCGGCGCCGGACTCGGTATCTTCGGGATGCGGGAGCGCGCCGAATACATCGATGGCGAGGTCCGGATCGAGAGCCGCCCCGGCAAGGGGACGAGGGTGACGATCCGCGTGCCGATCGAGCGCTGACGCCCGGAACGCCAGAAGGTCCGCTCCGCTCCCGTCCGTACCTTGACCGAACCCGGAGAGGTGTGATCGTGACCGAATCGATACGCGCGGACGATCAGGGGGCTACCGACGCGCCACGAGCGAAGATCCGCAGGCTCGAGCACGAGGAGATGATGGAGCTCCTCGGACGCAATCACGTCGCCCGGCTCGCGTACTGCTACCGCAATCGCGTTGGTATCGCGCCCGTCCACTACGTACACGCAGGAAACTGGCTGTATGGAAGGACGTCGGCCGGCGAAAAGCTCGAAGCGGTCCGGACCAACTGGTGGGTGGCCGTCGCGGTAGACGAGATCGCGGGGATGTTCGACTGGCGCTCGGTGGTCGTCCGCGGCGGCTTCTACCTGCTCACTCCGGACGGCCCGCCGGAATCCCGCGAGCAGTGGGAGGAAGCACTGCGCGAGGTCCGTCGCCTCGTGCCGGAAACCTTCACCGACCGGGATCCGACTCCGGGCCGTACGGTTCTCTTCGGCGTAGCGATCCAGGAGATCTCCGGCCTCGAGAGCTCGATCTGATCCGGGCACGGATCGGGCTGCCGAGACCCATGGAGTCAGGAGCCCGGTCCCCCGTTCCGGACCGCGAGGTACCGGCGCAGGCGTGGCCAGCGGCTTTCCCACTGCGCCGGAATCCCGGGCGCGCAGCCATCGCCTGATTGGCGTTGGTGTGGGTACGCGCCCGGCGTCGCTATGGGCGGATCAGGACCGCGCGACGGCTCGCCCCTCCACCAACTGGTCGAGTCGCTGCCGCGGGACCGCACCGATCTCACGCGCGATCTCGGC